>JAQTSP010000165.1 GCA_028711205.1 Eubacteriales bacterium
GTTGATCAGGCTTTGTGCGCGGTTAAACAATTCAAGGTATTTGCTCCTCACGTCTACGCCGCCGGACAGTATGCTGTTTACAAGATATCTGTTTATTACCTCAGAGGCTTCGGTATTATCGGATTTAGCTTTTCAATCTCGGCAAATTCATACCGGTCCAACATGACGAGATTCTGAACACTCAGGTTTAAGAACAGTGGATTTCGTGCCGAAGGTAAACCGTTGCCATCCTTTTTCTGCATCATTGCCAGCACAACGCTTTCGTCCAGCTCTTTATGATAGCGCCGGGCAAGTTTCTGTATGATGCATCGAATGTCTTTTTCATATAAAGGGGGTATGGGAATTGTACAACCGCCCAATGCTTTAAATTCGGAAGCGTTATACTTATCATCGGCAGTAAGCAATATACTGATATTACCGTTTGGCTGCAGGGGGAGCCATTCAAGACTTCCTGCCTTTTCTCCAATGCACAATCTGTCTATCCCGTCGATTGCGAAAATTACCTTTGTCTTTATGCAGCATTGTGCCAGCAAAGATTGGAACGAAGTTTTAAGCGTTTCATAATCTGGGACAGCCTCCGCGGTTTGCCTTAATTGTAAAAACTCCTCCATTCTCCAAATAAACATCTTCAGCATATTGCTGGTATCAAAGGACGCATCAGTTATACCGACTGAATGGGGCAGCAATAGGATGCCTGCTGTCATCACTTTACCCGCAATTTTGCAGAGAAGCGTGCTTTTCCCCGATCCGGATTCACCATTGACCAGTATTCTTGCATCTTCCCGCAACAATTTATCCGATATATATTTGCTTTCCACCTCTCGTCCCGTAAGTTCTTTTCCGGAAGAAAAAAAACGCTTCCATGCCGCCTCCTCACGTTGCTGCCATGACTTATGCTCCGAGACAACAGCCCCCCACCTTAATGTCAGTTCAGCCTTAATATCATCAATAACGCCTTGCGCGAATGTATCCAGACCGCCGACTTGGCGCGTACGGCTGTCCCACCGCGCTTTATACCTGCGGACTTTATTGGGGAATTTAGCAATCAACTCATCTTTCAATATTTTAAGCCGTGTTAAATTCTCTGGCATATCAAAATAATCGCTCCTTGCATGACGAGGCACGTACTGCTTGTCGAGCTCGCGAAAATAAAACAGACAACTCGGTGAATACTCCCGCATCAGCGCACCGTATTTGATCTCCATTTCTGTAACGCTTTTATCTGATTCCGCTCCGGTATATCCCGCTCCGTCCGCCGCACGGCATACCTGCTCATAGGGTGGGATCCAGCCGTATCTATCGCCCAGTAGCGCAATAAAATAGGGCTGGCACCTTTTTATCTCATCAAAACAGGTACGAAGAACCTTGAAACCGGCTTCATTTTCATTATTGCTCTTTGTGTTGATTCCCCAACGCAGATCGATTAGTTCCACTGAAATTCCGTATTGCGCGGCGAATTCGTTCAATATTGGAACGACTTTATCACGCAAAATATCACGTTCGGTCTGCATATCGCGAAAGGTGCTGGAAACAAATATGGATATGTAATCCGGGAGGTTTGTATTCTTCATTGTCCGCCGCCGATCACTTATTCTGCGAGAAGAAAAATACTGCGCAGTCTTTGTTTAT
Organism: Eubacteriales bacterium; assembly: GCA_028711205.1. GTDB lineage: Bacteria > Bacillota > Clostridia > Christensenellales > SZUA-584 > JAQTSP01. The sequence continues at coordinate 1,630 of JAQTSP010000165.1, forward strand.
GGATATGCCGCTCGTCGCTGTTTCTTCCAGCATGTCACTATCGAAAGAATCGTATTTTTTTTGCATATAGCTGATTATGGAATCCCATGTTTGGCAAAGATGATCCTGATTCGTGTCCATGTCCAATATTGTCGGCGATTCCCATTCCCAGGGGTATATTTTAGTTGTATATTTGCTGAACGCTATTTCACACTGAGAATAGGGTAACGGAGACAGCGAGGGGCATACTCCTTCGTGTACAGTTTCCAGTACGCGACGCTTGTCCTTTACACCACGCAAAGGATTTCTCCCCGATAGTGCGATAAAACTAAAAATTCCCGCAGCTTTTTTCTTTCCAAACATTGCTATACATCTCCTTACTTGATTTAGTTTTTTTTCCTCGAATTATTGGCATAAATATATTTTTGCCGATTAAGCTACTGTGTTTATATTTTTAAAGTTTGAAAAAATAAACACGTTTGCCTTTTTCACAGGCTGATCTCACAGCTATTAAATTTAACGGATCACATGAACATCTTTTAAGTAGACTGCCATGCCGATGTGCTCAAGCAGTATAGGTATATTTTGTACCGGATCTCGGTCAAGCTGCTTGATATCCTCCGGCAATTTATCAAAGGGTATAAGATAAGGAGTAGTTTTCTTTTCTGCGTCTACGCTCTCTCCCGCTACCCAGCCGGAGGCATTGCGCTCGGCCATCCATGCATCATGTTCCTGTTCGGCCAGATATTCAATGTATTCTTCGGGTATGGTCTCGACCATCTCTCCAGCGCTTCCCTTGAGGCGCATTGCATATCCCATAAGTCGCAATTTTTCAGGGATATCCATCGCCTGGCGAAGGTTCGAATATTTTAATGAATCGGTAAGTTTATCAAAATCTGGATACTTCAGAGGTTTATCCGGATAGCGTTCCATCTGCTTTTCGTTATATAGCTCGTGTATAGCCCGTGCGAGTTTTTCAAGATCATTCAACTCGGGCCGCGGCACGACCTCATCGCCCAGTTCAGGCAGGACGGACTTTTTTAGTGCTTTACAATGAATAGTAACGTTGGCAAACAATGCATTCAGATTAAGCAACATAAACAGCAGCTTTTTCTTTTCACGGGAAAAATTGGCGGGTAATGATCCATTGTGTGTAATTAAGGTTAAGGCAAGTTTCTCATCATTCACTTCTAAGCTGGCTTCTGCGGCAAGTATGCGGAGTCTGTCCTTGACGCCATAAGCTTTTCGATTCCATTCCTGCAGCTCATCGCAGAGTATGAGCAGAAAGGCGATTGGATGAGTGACAGGAGTCATTGCGCTGAGATTAAATGGTTTGTTCATCATCATGTTTTTATAGCAGTTGTGCAGAAGTATTGCGCTGGCGCTGTCCAGCACCGGCCAGAAAAAATATTCCGGTTTATATTTTGCCGACTGTATCAGATAACCATACCATTTGAGCACGATAAGGGAACTGTAATAGCCGTGATCGATAAACCCAAATCGCGCCATAACGTTCACGAAGTCGTCAAGTGCATGTTTTACGTCTTTCAAATCAACGCCCAGCGATGTATGCAGCTTGTGCGCCAGCAGGTCAACAGGCTTTAGCGTATCAATATAGACACTATCTTCATATTGGTCAAAGTAGCATTTTGTGAAGACTCGTTTAGGTATAATCTCAGGTATGCGATTGATTTCATCAAAATTCTCAAAAGAAAGCTGCACGTTGACCGTTTTTTCTTTGCCGCCAACATCTGTGGCAAAATCAATGAATTTGTTGATTTGCCGGCCGATAATCTCTACCGGGTAGCCCACATCATGAAACAGCGAAGCAAGGCCCCAGCGGTAGAAAAATTCCTCATTTTTGGTATCGTAGGAGAATGGATATACCTTTTTGTCCATTACTGTTTGTGCAAACGCAGAGCGGTACTTGGAATTCCTTGCATATATGCAAAGGCCAAGTATGAAAACATTCACCGAATGAATATAATGGTCCCGCTGCTTGTCGATAAGTACAGCTGCGTTTTCCTCGTATTTTTTCAATACATCCAGTAAGTCTATAAATGGGTTTGAACTGCCTTTTAGCGTAATGCGGTAAATGTCAAAAAAGGCTCTGTAAACGGCAAACGCTGTTTCTTTTGTTTCGTTGTCAAGAAATTCGCGGATGGCTTGTCGCATAAAGATCTTATAGCAATGTCCCCGCTCCTTATCTTCGAACACCTCAAGTTCATCAAAAAATCTTTCAACGTGTTTTTGCATATCACTCATTAATACCGCCATCGCTTTCTTTTTCGTTTTGTCTGAATTATTTATTCGTTTTTTTCAGCGTTTTCACTAATTTCTTTTTTGGGAATAAAATCTTCATTGCAAACAAAATTCTCCGGTATCATCACATGAATATTACCGTTGAGAGTTCCGCAGAAGATCTTATTGTCCGATACGGCACAAGCGCCAATATACTCATCCACATTCATATCGCAAAGTACTTCGCCGCTATCAGAAAGCCAAATTGTCAGAAGATCATTCTCTCGGTTAAAGCCTATGATATAATCTCCCGATACAGTAATCCGGCTCACATTCATACGGGCGGGCTGGGTATATTGCCATTCCGTTTCGCCTGATCGCAATACGCCAATTTTATTGAAGTTGAATCCGCAAGCTGCGTATAACCGATCATTTCCTAATCCGATAGAAGAAATGCCGCAGCCTAATGGTTCTGACCTATAAATACTTTCATATGTTATCGCAGACCAAACACCTAAAACACCTTCTCCGCCTGCGCTGTAAATCTTTCCATTTTGGTGTTTTATGTCGGCAATCGTACCATCGATGCCTTCAAGCGTTGCGGTCTTCTTGCCGGTAAGCAACGAGTGAACTGCAAGGCTTGACAAGCCTATGCCTTTGCGGAAGTTGTGGGCTGTGATGATTTTGTCGCCAAACAGAGCAAGGGCATTGACATCATTTTTGCAATCCGTAAAAGGCACAAGGGTTTCGCTTGATTTCAAGGGCCAGCTTTGTAATGTTTCGAAACGACCTCTGTCTCCAGTATATCCGGCGAAGAGGGTATCTTCACTGCAGTCAAGCGACTCAACCCAAGCTTTTACGCCGTCCGAACGGTAAAATGTTTCTATATTGCTATATGTTTTGGTATCCCATTGCTTTACGGTCCCATCCTGCGAGCCGGAAAAAAGGTGAGGCCCATGGAAAATGAGGGCGTTAACACTGCCCTTATGCTGCATGACGGCTGTTTCCGCCGCCGTATTGGCAGGAGCCCATATTTTTATCTCATCAGCGCATGAAACAAGATGATTATCATAAAAAAACACTTTCTTAACAGAATTAGAGTGCCCCGAAAAGGTTTTAATGCATTCTCCGGTGTCTATATTCCAAAGCTTTACAGTGTGGTCTCCGGACGCGGTCGCGAGCAAATCACCGCATATATCAAGCGATTCAACCCAGCTGTCATGCCCAACCCAATTTTCGTTTTTTTGGAAGTCATCAAGGGAAAACGCACATACACCATTTTGTGTAGTGGCAAAAAGTTTATTGCCCGATATTTTCATATCACGGAGATTCCCTGTGAATTCATCCCACGATTTCATCTGTTCCCACGATTTCATTGATAGCACGATGATAGATTTATATAACTCAGATTTTTTGACGACAACAATCAATGTATCATTATTTACTTCCATTTTGAGAGCTTCACAAATATTTGTATCATGTGTTTGTGTGCAGGTATAGTCTAATAGCGACCAGATTTTTACCGTACCTTTTATATCGAGTGAAATCAATTCAGGATGGCGGATGGTGACTTGCGCTATCTTATTGGTATGTCCGTGCAATGTTGCAATGCATTGATTGGTTTTTAGA
>JAQTSP010000166.1 GCA_028711205.1 Eubacteriales bacterium
GAGATTGACGGCGAAGGGTCGGTGGGCCTTGTCACGTATATCAGAACAGACTCGACAAGGGTGTCTGACGAGGCATTGTCCGAGGTCAGGTCGCATATCGAGACCGTATACGGCAAGGATTACCTGCCCGAGTCGCCGAACTATTATAAAAAATCGAAGAAAGCGCAGGATGCGCACGAGGCGATACGCCCGTCACATATGGAATATACACCGGAGTCGTTGAAAGACACGCTCTCGAAAGACCAGTACAAGCTATATAAGCTGATATACAGCCGGTTCGTCGCGAGCCAGATGAACCCGTCCGTATTCGAAACGATGGCGGCCGAGCTTTTGGCCGGTGGCTATACGTTTAAGGCGGCCGGGTCAAGGATGCTGTTTAAGGGATATACCGCAGCGTATACCGGCGACGATGAACAGCAAAAAGACACGATACTGCCGCCGCTGCATAAAGACGAGGTATGCCCGGCTGTAGATATAACGCCTAAACAGAACTTTACGCAGCCGCCCGGCCGCTATACCGAAGCGACGCTGGTACGCGCGCTGGAGGAAAAAGGCATCGGCCGTCCGAGCACATACGCGCCGATCATCTCGACGATACAGGACAGAAAGTATATCGAAAAAGAGGGCCGCACACTCAAGCCCACAGAGCTTGGCGTGATCGTCAACAAACTGATGAAAGAGAATTTCTCCGACATTGTCGATGTCGAATTTACCGCCGATCTTGAAAACAAGCTTGACGATATAGAAAACGGCGGCAAGCAATGGAAGAAGCTTTTGCGCGATTTTTACGCGCCGTTTGAAGAGACGCTGGAGCGCGCCGACAAGAACGTCGAGCGCGTCGTGCTCCCCGTCAAAGAATCGGATATCGTCTGCGAGAAGTGCGGTAGGACGATGGTCTACAAAGACGGGCGTTTCGGGCAATTTCTTGCGTGTCCGGGATACCCCGAGTGCAAGAACACAAAACCGATCATTAAATATATCGACACGCCGTGCCCCAAATGCGGTAAACGCATCGTCGAAAAACGTTCGGCAAAGACCAAAAAAACGTTTTATGGCTGTGAGGGTTACCCTGAGTGCGATTTTCTGTCGTGGGATATGCCGATCGCCGACAAGTGCGAAGAGTGCGGCGGCATGATGGTGCTGCGGCGCCTCAGTAACGGCAACAGCTATAAAAAATGCGCGAATACGGATTGCACGACAAACCAGCGCAAGAAGACGGATGACAAAGAATAACGCTGTCGTGATCGGCGCGGGGCTGGCGGGCTGCGAAGCGGCGTATCAGCTTGTACGCCACGGCGTCAGTGTGACACTATATGAACAAAAGCCGCTTGCGTTTTCGCCCGCGCATCACAGCGGGATGTTTGCCGAACTGGTCTGCTCCAATTCATTCCGTGCAGACGGCCTTTTGAACGCGGTCGGGCTGTTAAAGCAGGAAATGCGCGAGATGGGGTCGCTCGTGATGCGGGCGGCGGACGCGACCAGCGTGGCGGCAGGCGGTGCGCTCGCGGTGGACAGGAACAAATTCTCTGGCTTTGTGACGCAGGCGATCGCGCAGAACGCGCATATACACATTGTGCGCGAAGAGGTGACTGCGCTGCCGGAAGACGGTACCGTTATTGTCGCGGCAGGGCCGCTCGTATCGGGGCCGCTTGCCGAAAACATCGCCGAAAAAACCGGCGGCATGCTATCGTTTTTTGATGCGGCGGCGCCTATCGTGACGGCCGAATCGATCGATATGGACAAGGCGTTTTATGCCTCGCGGTACGGCAGGGGCAGCGATTATATCAACTGCGCGATGGACGAGGCGCAGTACCGCGCGTTTTACGGGGCGCTCGTGGGCGCGGACACGGCAGAGCTGCACGGCTTTGAGGATGCCAAGGTGTTTGAAGGGTGCATGCCGGTCGAGACGATGGCGAAGAGAGGCTATCAGACGCTTTTATACGGGCCGTTAAAGCCGGTCGGATTGAGTTATCCCGGTACTGATAAAATGCCGTTTGCCGTCGTGCAGCTTCGGCGAGAGGACGACGAGGGCCGTCTTTTCAACATCGTCGGGTTTCAGACGCATCTGAAGTTCGGCGAACAAAAACGCGTTTTTTCGATGATACCGGGGCTGGAGAACGCGGCATTCATGCGCTACGGCGTGATGCACAGGAACACGTACATAAAAAGCCCGGGAGTTTTGAACGAATATTATGAGATGAAAAGCCGTCCAGGGCTGTTTGTCGCAGGGCAGCTCAGCGGCGTCGAGGGGTATATCGAAAGCGCGTCGTCTGGCATGCTGGCAGGCGTTTTCGCGGCGTGCGACTTAACGGGGCTGGAGCGTCCAAGGTTCAGCCGCAGCACGGCATGCGGCGCGCTCGCGGCCTACGTGTCCGGTTATGCCGGTGCGGATTTTCAGCCGATGAATATCAACTTTGGCATTATGAATACAATAGAGTTAAGGGCGTCAAAAAAGGATAAGAAACTGGCTGTTTCACAAAGGGCATTGAATGAGATCAGGGAGATAAGAGCAGCCTATAAAACGGAGGGATCATTATGATGCAGGGAACGACGATAGTCGCTGTCAGAAAAAACGGAAAATGCGCGGTGGCCGGCGACGGACAGGTGACCGTGGGTCAAAATACGATCATGAAACATAACGCAAAAAAGGTAAGGCGCCTTTTTGAAGACAAGGTGGTCGTCGGGTTTGCGGGGTCTGTCGCGGACGCGTTCACGCTGTCCGACCGGTTCGAGGCCAAGCTTGAGCAGTACGGCGGCAGCCTTCAGCGCGCCGCGGTCGAGCTGGCGCAGGAATGGCGCAGCGACAAGATGCTACGGCGGCTCGAAGCGATGCTGATCGCGGCCGACAAAGACGAGCTGCTGATCGTGTCGGGAAGCGGCGAGGTAATCATGCCCGACGATGAGATCGCGGCGATCGGCTCCGGCGGAAGCTACGCGCTGGCGGCGGCCAAGGCGCTTCGTGAGAATACCGACCTGTCGGCACTCGAAATCGTTACAAAAGCGATCGCCATCGCCGGCAACATATGCGTGTTCACCAACAATAACATCACGGTGGAGGAGGTATAGCATGTCACATCTGACACCAAAAGAAATTGTCGCAGAGCTCGACAAATATATTATCGGACAGGACAAAGCGAAAAAAGCGGTGGCGATCGCTCTCCGCAACAGGTACCGGCGCAACATGCTCGACCGTGAGATGCAGGACGAGATCACGCCCAAGAACATCATCATGGTAGGGCCGACGGGCGTCGGCAAGACCGAGATCGCGCGGCGTTTATCTAAACTGATGAAGGCGCCGTTTATCAAGGTCGAGGCCACCAAGTTCACCGAAGTGGGATATGTCGGCCGCGACGTCGAATCGATGGTAAGGGATCTGGTTGAGGCGTCCATACGCATGGTCAAAACATCGCGGCACGAGTCGGTTCATGAGAAGGCCGAGAAAATGGCGGAAGAGCGGCTGGCGGACGTTCTTGCGCCCATGCAAAAAAAAGGCGCGGCACCGGCAAACCCGTTTCAGGCGCTTTTGGGGCAGGGGCAGGGTGCGCCGGCCGAGACTCAGGAAGAGCGCCAAAAGCGCATGACGAAGCGCGAAGAGACGCTGGCGGCATTGCGGACCGGGCGCCTTGAGGACATGATGATCGAGGTCGAGGTGCAGGATAATCCGGCGATCGGCATCGAGATCGCGGGGCTTGGCAGCGACATCAACATACAGGATATGTTCGCGGGGATATTGCCCAAAAAGACGAAACGCCGCAAGGTGACCGTCAGCGAAGCGCGGAAGATATTTGCACAGGAAGAGGCGGATAAGCTGATCGACATGGACGAGGTTGTGAGCACCGCGATCGAGCGCGCGGAGCAGGATGGCATTATATTCCTCGACGAGATCGACAAGATTGCAGGAAAGAGCATGGGCCAGGGCCCCGACATCTCGCGCGAGGGCGTTCAGCGCGACATACTGCCCATCGTGGAAGGCAGCACGGTGGTCACAAAATACGGCCCGGTCAAGACGGACTATATGCTGTTCATCGCGGCGGGTGCGTTTCATATCGCGAAGATATCCGACCTGATACCAGAGCTTCAAGGGCGTTTTCCGATCAAGGTCGAGTTGAAAAACCTGTCGCAGGATGATATGCAGCGCATACTGGTACAGCCAAAGAACGCGCTGATTAAACAGTATCAGGCGCTTTTAGAATCGGACAACGTACGGCTGATATTCAAGGACGACGCCATCGAGGCGATCGCGAGGTTTGCCGTGATGGTCAACGAATCGTCCGAGAACATCGGCGCGAGACGGTTGCACACAGTGATCGAAACGCTGCTTGAGGATATCTCGTACAACGCCGGCGGAGACCATCCGCTGATTGATGTCGAGATCGACGCGGCGTACGTGAAAGAGCATTTGAAGGAGCAGATCAAGGACAACGACCTGCAAAAATACATACTATAGAATACTAAAGAATACTAAGGCCGGCGTTTGCGCATAATAATGCTAAACTAACTTTTTTGGAGCATAATTATGAAAGCAATCGTGATGGCCGGCGGCGAGGGGACACGCCTGAGACCGCTGACGTGCCGTGTGCCAAAACCCATGGTCACGCTTCTTGACAAACCGATACTCGAATACACGGTGGAGCATCTGTTCCGGCACGGTATTTTTGACATGGCCTTTACGCTGATGTACAGGCCGTCCATGATCACCGACTATTTCGAAAATTCAAAACGAACCAGCTTTGAATATTTCATAGAGGATTCGCCGCTTGGTACGGCGGGCAGCGTGAAAAACGCGGCATCTTTTGTCGACGGTACGTTCCTGATTATCAGCGGAGACGCGTTGACCGATATCGATATCACAAAAACGTATGAATTTCACAATAGAAACGGTGCAAAAGCGACGATCGTGCTGAAAAAGATGGGAAATCCATTGGATTACGGCGTCGTGATCGCGGACGATGACGGCAACGTTGAACGGTTCGTCGAAAAACCGGGATGGGAAGACGTTTTCTCGGATACGGTCAACACCGGCATCTATATCCTGGAGCCGGATGTGCTCGATCTTATCCCCAAAGGCCAGCCGTTTGATTTCGCGAAAGACCTTTTTCCGCTGATGATGGACAAAGGGCTGCCGATATACGGATATATTGCCAAAGGGTACTGGTGCGACGTCGGCAATATCGACAGCTATATCAGGGCGCATGAGGACCTCTTAAAGGGTACCATCGAGGCGAAGATCCTGGGACGGTGCGCCGGCGGTATATACGTGGGCGACGGCGTTTCTATCAGCAATTCGGCGCTGATACAGTCGCCCGGGTTTATCGGCAATGGTGCGGTCATCGGAGCACATGGCGAGGACGGGTATTTTGATTGAAGAGATCGCGGCGATGATCGCGCCGGAGCATTTAAGAGTCAGGGAGATCGGCTGCGACTGGGAAGATATGGGGCGTGTCATCAGGACGATGT
>JAQTSP010000167.1 GCA_028711205.1 Eubacteriales bacterium
TTTGTATTGATTGTAGATCACTTTACGCCTATACTTAGGTGTAAATACTATGTGGTATTTGCACATCCATTTTGTGTGTGCCAAGCTATGTGTTTTGTTTGCCATTAAATCACCTTTCCTTTCTTTGGTATAGAGACTTGAACATCCCTATACTACTGGAAAGGTGATTTTTTGTATAACTTTTATCGCACACCCGCATAGCGGGTGGTTAATATCTCGCACGCTTTGCGTGCTCGACTGGCTAAAGCCATAACATGACGGACGGCCAAAGGCCGCCCCTAACATATCCGCCCGTTTGCAGAACGCCACAACAAAAAACGCACCTTATATCGATGCGCTTTTTTTATATCACAGTCTTTTCGCCTTCCTATTCGCCGACCGTGACGGCGATGCTCACTGACTGACGGTACTTACTGTCATCATCGCCTTCGGCAATATCGCCGTCCATCATCGCGGTGATCTCGTACTCCCCGGCCGGCAGTATCAGGTCTTCTTCCGCAAAATACGACGCCCAGAAATCCGCGTTCGGGTCGTCCGCGCTGTATCCGCCGCTTTTTTCAAAATCATATGTCACGGCCTCGCCCTTCTCAAACGTGGTCGTCACCAGCACATCGTTGACCGCCCAGTCGCCGTTGAAATACTCGCCGCCCGTGATATAGAAAACGACCAGCGGGTCGCTGCTGTGCATCGTAGCGTTATCGCTCCATCCAATGTACTCCGCCGTCGCAAAACATGCGATGGCCTCGCCTGCTTCGTACGCGCTTTTGTCGGTATATATCCCCAATTTGAACGTGCTGTCATACGTGGCCGCCATACCCGCAACATCTTCGATCTCAAAGACGTCCGACAGCTTGACCGCAGGGTCTATTATACCGTGGACGATCGACAGCCGGTATGTGCCTGCTTCAAGCGGTGCAAACATTCCTGCCAGGGTAACAGTCTTTTGTACGCTGCCTTGTTCCACATCGTCAAAACTCATCATAAAATCGGCAGAACAGTAAACGCTCTCCCAGCCGTTCTCCGTCGCGGCTTCAAGCAGCGGTACAAACGAAACCTGTGTCACCGCGCCGGTGTTATAAAGCGTATAGCCGATCTCACACGTGCCCTCCGGATAGCTGTACCGGTCGATCCCGATCCACAGTTCCCTGTCGTCAGTCTCTTCCGGCAGGTTTTCGCATATGTATTCGCCCTGCCCGAAATCCACGATATTCCCGTTATCCCCATAGAAAGTAACTTCTGTTTCCGTGCCGTCAAAACAGCGTATCACATAGCTGATACCATCTGGCATCTTTGGCCCTTCACCGGCCTTGTCCGTCAGGCGAACCGCCGCAAACCTTTCAAGCTGTGCCGCGATCTCTTCTTCCTGCGCAAAGACCCGCGACGGCTGGCCGGACGTATCGGAATCGTCGAACCGCAGGATGCAGATCACGTCATCCGCGCTGATGCCCTGAATACCGGGGATCTCAGTCAGCGGCACGTCCGCCGATTCTGTTTGCGCCGGTTCCGCCGTGTCCCCAGTCTGTATTGTCTCGTCCGGCGCACCGCTGTCCGCACACCCGCCAAGCACGCACACGGCGAGCGCCGCCGCGATAATCATCAGTATCGTTTTTTTCATAGTCACTCCCTCAAATTACTCATCAATACATTCTGTATCGATACCATCTTCTGTGTTTTGCGCCAATAGCAGATAGTATCCGCAATCGCCGCAAGGGAAATTCAAAACCTGTTTTTTGGTCAAAAACCCGTACATTTGAAATGAGCCTGAATACTCTTCGATCGTGACGCTGATGCCGCACGCCCGAAGCCGTTCGGTTTCAAGCCCTGTTAGCATGTTGCGCTGTTCCCTCCGCGCCGCCTCGAGAGACAGCGTCGGGTCTTCTCCGTGCATCCCGGCCCATTCCTCCATCCACGCGTATTTGTCATAGGAATCGTCCGGCTCAAGCGCCATCATTTTTTCTTCCACAAAATCGTTGTAGCCGCTGCCATATTCACTATAAAGCGTCTCCCACGCCTCCACCGTTTTGCCGTCATATGTGAACGCCGCCATCCGATCTGCGTATATGTCACTGAGATAATACGGCTGAAGATAAACATAGAACAGCGCGCCATCGTTACTTGGATCGTCCATCGCGCTTTGCAGCCCATGCCCGATATAGCATGTGCCCGGCTCCGGCACCATTTCATCCTCGGGCAGCGCATCTTCCGCGTACACGATTTCTTGCGCTGTGTGTACCGCGCCCGCGCTGTCCGTTGGCTGCGCATCATCATTCTGTGCCGCGTCCGCCTGTGCCGCGCATTGCATCCCGACACAGGCGTAAAGCCCGCATAACACGATCGCCGCTGCAAAGAATATCACCGCTTTTTTCATGATGGGTTCTGCCTTTCCGCCTCGCTCGCGAGATCATACGCGACCTGCAGCATCAGATTAACGTCGCATTCATCCGTGTACAGACTGTATGACCGGCCACCCGCATACCACGCCGCGAGCCCCGCGTCGCCCGGTGTATACCGTATCGGAATATTCCCGGAAAAGTATTCTCCGTCCACTTCGGACGAATCGGCCGTCTCGGTAAATTCTGTATCGATATTCGAAATATCGCGCTTGCCCATGGCCATACGGAAAACATAATTCCTATCGTTTTTCCAAAACACCGTCTGCGCAATATCTCCGTCGATGATGTGATACGCGGTACGGTCATATCCTTCGGGCAGCACAAAAGTGAACCCGATCGCCGCAAACCCCTCCGGCGCTTCCTCGAGCATCTCGTCGGGCGCGCTGAAGCGGTTTTTGATGAACGCCCACCGCGCCCTGTCGCAGACCGCGTTTGTCATCGCGTCATCATCAAGCGCCTCATACGCATACAGTGCGTATGCGTACGGCGCGTCCTCCCACAGCGCGAGCGTGCCGCCGCCTACCGAATAGACCTCAAACTGTACGCAATAATCCGCCGCGTCGGCGCACACGGCATAATCACAGTTCTCGGGAAGTATGAACCCCGATATATTCCCTTTCCCTTCTGTGCCGCGAAAGACATACCGCACGCTGTCCATCGTATACGCGGCCTCGGATATGCTGCCGCCGACGATGCGGTAGCTGACGTTCTCCGCGCCGTCCGGCGCCATGATGATGGTAACGCCGGCACCGTCAAACGCCTCGGGGCCATCGACCGGCTCCGACTCAACTTCGGCCGTTGCGGCAGCGGCCGCACTCTCTGTGGGAGATGGCGCGGCATCCTCGCTTGCGCCGCAGGACACAAGAAAAACAGCGAAAACGGCCAGCATCAGCAAAATCAGTTTTTTCATATCATACCTCTTTGACTGTTTGACGTGCCGGCAAGGCAAATAGTTCCATAGAACCGCATAAAAAAAAGGCGCCTGTGCACCCGCGCGTCACTGCGCGATATGTTCCACCCCAAGGCATATCACCTTTTTCAAATCGCTAAGCGCCATCTCGACCTGAAGCCCGATCTTTCCCGCGCTGAAGATGATCGTTTCCTGCGCTTCGGCGCTGCTGTCAATCACCGTCGTATACGCCTTCTTCATGCCGATCGGCGAACACCCGCCGCGTATATACCCCGTCACTTTGTTGATATCGGCTACCCTGATCAGCGCGACGGACTTTTCGCCAACCGCCATAGACGCTGCTTTGAGGTCAAGCTCTGCTGCCACGGGTATCACGAACACATAGATCGTGCGGCTCGCCCCTTGGGTGACAAGCGTCTTAAAAACACGCTCGGGCGGCTGGCAAATCTTCTCGGCAACCGATACACCGTCGATCGCGCCGCTGCTCTCATAGGTGTATGTTTTGTATGTGACGCCCGCACTGTCGAGCAGGCGCATCGCGTTTGTTTTCGTCTGTGTCATCTACTCACGCCTCCATGCTCTTCACATGCTCAATGAACTGGCGTGCCGCCCGCCCCGAGCGCCCACCGCTCGCAAACCGCTCCGCCTCGAGCTCGAGCTCTTCACCTTCCATCTTAATGCCATACTGCAGTCCAAGCGCATGCACGATTTCAAGATACAGCTTTTTGTCGGGCTTGAAGAACCCGACCGTCAACCCGAACCGGTGAGAAAGCGAGCAAAGCTCCTGTATCGTCTCGTTGCGGTGTATGTCGTCGCCGCTCCTGTCCGAAAACAGCTCTTTGACAAGATGCCGCCGGTTGCTCGTCGCGTAGATGACGAGATTCTGCGTCTTGGCAGCCACCGACCCCTCGAGCACGGCCTTCAGCGCATAGAAGTCGTCGTTCTCTTCGACGAAAGACAGGTCGTCGATAAACAGTATGAACTTTAAGGGGTTCCGGCCAAGCTCTTCCACGACAGCCGGAATGTCCCTGTACTGATTCTTGGTGATCTCGACAAGCCGCAGCCCCTCTTTGTGATACGCATTGACGACCGCCTTGACGGTGGATGACTTGCCCGTGCCCGCGTCGCCGAAAAGCAGTGCGTTCGCGGCCGGTTTGCCGTGCAAAAACGCCAGCGTGTTGCCGATCACTAACTGCCTTTGCCGCTCGTACCCGATAAGATCGGACAGCATGACGGGATCAGGCGCCCCCACCGGCACGACCGCGCCGTCCCGGAGGCTGAACATGCGGTGCTTGGCATATATGCCGTATCCGCGCACGGCAACGCTCTCCATACCGCGCATATATTCTGCGGCAAAATCGATGCGGCTGTTTTTCCACTCGGGCAGATACCCGCTGTAGCCGATGCAAGCACGTACCGCAGATGCGCTCAGCCGCGATATCTCCGCCAAAACCTCGAGCTCGTTTTCGAGGCATTCCTCGAGGCCCGTCGGCCGGCCATGCGCACGGGCGCGCACATACATATTGTCGTCCCCCTGCGCACGGCGGAGCATATACGCCGCAAGGTCGCCGCCTTCTTCAAAAAGCACGGCGGCAAATGCGGCGTATCTCTCGACCTGCTGTTCCACCGTCCCGTCCGCAGCGGCCAGTTCATATAGCCGGCCGATGACTGGATCATCCCGCAGGCCGCGAAATATCACCAGCGATAAAAGCCCAAGTTTGATTCTTTCCATATCGTTCATTGTACATCATCCTGTCCGTTTGATTTCCTTCTGCATATTATAACACACTGCCGTATTTTTGCGCACAAAAAAGAATGCCGTTTCCGGCATTCCGACAGGGGGAAGCGTTACTGGGCTATGCCGCCTTAGTCTCTTAGCATTTTCCGCAGCCGCCGCCCATACCGCCGCCGCAACAGCAAAGCAGCAATATCGGCCATAGGCAGTCCATGCCGCCGCCGTCATGATGCCCGTCGCAGCCGCAGTCACAACCACCGCCCATGCCGCCGCCGCAGCAGCAAAGCAGCAGTATCGGCAACAAGCAGTCCATGCCACCTTTATTTCCAAACATACCGTCCATG
>JAQTSP010000168.1 GCA_028711205.1 Eubacteriales bacterium
TATGACACGAGCGATGGTCAGGTGCTGGTTGACGGTGTCGATGTGCGCGATTATCCGCAGGCGGTACTTCGGCAGAAGATCGGTTTTGTTCCGCAAAAGATCAACCTGATGAGCGGCACGATCGCGCATAACATCCGCTATGGCAAGAACGACGCCACTGACGACGAGATACGGCAAGCGCTCGGTATCGCACAGGCCACTGATTTTGTCTCTGCGCTTGACAAGGGCATCGAGGCAGACGTTTCACAGGATGCCACAAACTTCTCGGGCGGGCAGAAACAGCGGCTTTCGATCGCGCGTGCGCTTGTCAGAAACCCCGAGGTATACATTTTTGACGACAGTTTCTCCGCGCTCGATTTTAAAACGGATGCAAAGCTGCGGCGGGCGCTGATGGCCGAAATCGAAAACGCGACGGTGTTTATCGTGGCGCAGCGCGTCAGCACCGTGATGAACGCGGACAACATCATCGTACTCGACAACGGTAATGTCGTCGGCCAGGGCAGGCACAAAACGCTGATGAAAAACTGCGAAACATACAGAGAGATCGTATCATCACAGCTATCGATGGAGGAATTGGCATGAGTGAAATAAAAGGCACAAAGCAAGGCAGAGGCGCTTTTCGCGGCCCCGGGCCCGGCGGCCCTCACGGCGGTATGCCCATAGAAAAAGCGAAAGATTTTAAGGGCAGTTTTAAACGGCTCGTATCGTATCTCGGGCGGCATAAAATTGCGCTGATCGTCGTCATCATCATGGCCATCGGCGGTGCGGTATTTTCGATTTTCGGCCCAAAGATACTGGGCACGGCGACAACAGAGCTTTTCGCGCCGATGTCGGCAAAAGCAGCTGTGTTTGCTGACCTGGAGACGATACTGCCCGAAGAGGTCGTTGACCAGATCACAAGCGGAGAAATCAGCGACGAAACGCAGATCATGAAACTCATCACCGAAAATATCGATATGAGCGATCCCGGGCAGACGGCTGTTCTGTCCTCTGCGATGGAGAAATGGCAGGCGGCAGAGAATATGGCGATCGATTTCGGCAAGATCGGCGGCATATTGCTGACGGTGCTTGCGCTGTATCTCGTAAGCGCGCTTTTTAACTTCGTGATGCAGTTCGTGATGGCCAAAACATCGCAGACGATCGTCTACGATATGAGAAATGAAGTGGATCGCAAACTCGCACGGCTGCCGCTCAAATTCTTCGACGGCCGCACGCACGGCGAGATACTCTCCCGCGTAACAAACGATATCGACACCGTTTCGACGACACTGCAGCAGGGGCTCACGCAGGTGATTACCTCGATCACGATGCTCATCGGTATCACCGTGATGATGTTCACGATATCGTGGGTCATCACATTGGTCTGCCTCGTGGTGCTGCCGCTTAGCTTTGTCATCGTCCGGATGATTATCAAGAAATCGCAAAAGTATTTTAAGGGACAGCAAAAAGAGCTTGGCCACATCAACGGCCACGTGGAAGAAATGTATGCCGGCCATACCGTCGTTAAAGCGTTTGGCAGGGAAGACGACAGCCAGGCAAAATTCGACGAGATTAACGATAGGCTTTATAACGCGGGATGGAAGGCACAGTTTCTGTCGGGCATCATGATGCCGATGATGAATTTCATCAGCAATCTGTCCTATGTGTTCGTCTGCGCGATCGGCGGTATCATGGTGATCAACGGCCGTATTTCGATCGGCGACGTGCAGGCGTTTATACAGTATTCAAGGCAGTTTACCCAGCCGATCGCACAAACGGCCCAGATCGCGAACGTAATGCAGTCGACCGTCGCCGCGGCTGAGCGTGTGTTTGAGATACTCGACGAAGAGGAAATGTCCAAGGAGAATGACGAAACTGAGCTTAAAGATCCCAAAGGCGCGGTGGCGATCGATCACGTATCTTTCGGGTACGATCCGGATATCACGGTCATCCGGGACTTGAGCATCAAAGTATCACCCGGCGATGTTGTCGCGATCGTCGGCCCGACAGGCGCCGGAAAGACGACGCTTGTCAACCTGCTGATGCGCTTTTATGAGGTCGGCAGCGGCCGCATCACCGTTGACAGTGTCAACATTACCGACATACCGAGAGAAAACCTGCGGCAGGCTTACGGCATGGTGCTTCAGGATGCCTGGCTGTTCGGCGGCACGATACGCGACAACATCGCGTACGGCAAAGACGGCGCCACCGAGGATGAGATCGTCCGCGCGGCAAAGATGGCGCACGCGGACCACTTCATACGCACGCTGCCGGACGGCTATGACACCGTTTTGAACGAAGAAGCGTCGAACATATCGCAGGGGCAAAAGCAGCTGCTGACGATCGCGCGGGCGCTCTTGGCCGACCCGCCGATACTGATACTCGACGAGGCGACCAGCAGCGTCGATACGCGCACGGAAGCGTACATACAAAACGCGATGATCGCGCTGATGAAAGGGCGCACGAACTTCGTAATCGCACATCGGCTCAGCACGATACGCGACGCGTCGACGATACTCGTGATGAATGACGGCGAGATCATCGAGCAGGGCAACCACAAGACGCTGATGGCGAAAAACGGCTTTTACGCCGACCTTTACAACAGCCAGTTCACGGGCGGGACTGTGGCGGTATAGCTCAGTAAAGATTTTAATTAACCGTATCCGTATTTTCGGATACGGTTAATTTTTTATCAAGTCTTGAATACTTTATTGAAGATTATTTATTTGAACATGAATTATGTATTTATTTTTATGTTAATTTTGATAAATCATATTGACAAGAGGCACCCGGGCTATATATCCTTAATCTTTGTAAACAATGTGTGAAAACGACTGTTTGTTAATAATTAAGACGTAATTTTTTAGTATGCTAATTAAGAGGTTGAAAATGAAGCTTTATCAGTTTGAGATGCACTGCCATACGGCGGAAACAAGCCCCTGCGGCATACTTCATGCAGCGGAGGTTGTCGATGGCATGAAAGAAGCGGGTTATAGCGGCACGTTTATCACAGACCATTTCTACGCGCGCTTCTTTAAAAAACAAGGGCTGGAGCATCTGGAATGGGAAATTCAGGCCGCGCAATATCTTAAAGGCTATCACGCGGCAAAACGGCGCGGAGACGAGATCGGCGTCAAGGTGTTCCTGGGACTCGAAGTGCAGACGGAGGACTCGCCTTTCGAGTTTCTGGAGTACGGGCCGGACGAGCGGTTCATACGCGACAATGGACCTTTTTATAAGCTGTCAACACCGGAATTTTACCGCCTGATGCACGATAACGGATATCTCGTGTTTCAGGCGCACCCGTACCGGTTTGGCTTGTCTCCGGAAAACCCCATGTATTTTGACGGTATCGAGATCGTCAACGCGCAGCCGAGAAACGAGAGCCGCAACAAACTGGCGCTGAAGTTTGCCTACGACCACGACATCATGGTGATCGCCGGCAGCGACGTGCACATGAAAGAAGACATCGGCAGGTCGGGCATCATGCTGCCCGGGAATATCGACAACGAAAAAGATTTTGTCGCGTACATGAAAAAGGTAAGATCTCCCGAACTGATCGTGACATACGGCGCCTGACAGAAGCGGATTTTCAACTTGCGAAATATCAAATACAAAGTGGTGAAAAAATGTTTAGAAAAATGTTTATTGGACGAAACGGCCCAGACCAGCTTTCGTTCGCTCTGACAATACTGGCGTTTATTTTGAGCTTTATACCCTGGAACTATATGTATATCATATCGTTCGTTGTGTTGGCGTTTGCTCTGTTCCGCATGTTTTCAAGGAACGTCGAAAAGCGCCGGCAAGAAAATTCAGCCTTTATGAATCTGGTTAATAAAATCAAAATGTGGTATTATAGGAGTAAGACAAAGAGGCAGCAAAGCAAGTTTTACAAAGTTTTTGTATGCCCTCAATGCGCCCAGAAGCTCAGGGTCCCCAAAGGCAAGGGAAAAGTTTCGATAAAATGTTCAAAATGCGGTCACAAGATGATAAAATACACGTGACCGTTAAAATTAATTATTAAGAGGTAAAAATATGGCGAAAATTACAAAAGACATGACGATCGCGCAGGTGCTGATGATGGATACGGATGCCGCTGAAATTTTTTTAAACGCCGGTATGCACTGCATCGGATGCCCCGCGTCATCGGGAGAAAGCATTGAGGAGGCGTCGGCTGTTCACGGCATCGATGCAGATGACCTGTTGGCAAAGCTGAATAATTTTTTCGAAAACAAATAAAGTGAGGGAATAACGATGAGTAAATTCGAATGCACGGTATGCGGTTATATCTATGACCCCGACAATGGCGATCCCGATAACGGCGTCGCGCCGGGCACGGCTTTTGTCGATGTGCCGTCAGACTGGGTGTGTCCGGTATGCGGTGCAACCAAGGATCTGTTCGAGGAAATATAGCATATGGAGAACGCGATGCTGCCGGTTGAGATCACCAAAGACATATTTTGGGTCGGGGCAAGGAACCCGGGCCTTCGGGTCTTCGATGTCATCATGCGCACCGATTGGGGCACTTCGTATAACAGCTATCTGATACGGGGAAACGAAAAAACCGCTGTTGTCGACACGGTAAAAGAGAGTTTTGCCGACGAGCATTTTGACAGGATATCCGGCGCGTGCGATATATCGTCGGTCGACTATATCATATGCAACCATACGGAACCCGACCATTCGGGCGCTCTTGACAAGCTTTTGGATCTTGCGCCGAACGCGGTCGTCGTCTGTTCAAAGCCGGCCAGCGTGTTTTTGCGCAACATACTCAACCGCAATTTTGAATGCATGGTCGTGGGAGACGAAGACACGTTGGCGCTTGGCGGAAAAACGCTGAAGTTCATTTCCGCGCCATTTCTGCACTGGCCGGATTCGATGTTCACGTACGTCGTTGAGGACGCCGTGCTGCTGTCGGGCGACGTGTTTGGATTCCATTTCTCGGCGGAAAACGTCTTTGACGACCTGACGCCGCTTTCGGACGTGATGATATCGTCCCAAAAATACTATTTTGACGTCATCATGGGGCCTTTTAAAAACTACGTATTGGAAGCGGTCAAAAAAGTCCGCGCTCTCCATATCGATGTGATCGGCCCGTCGCACGGCCCGGTGCTTCGAAGCGCGCCCTGGGATGCGGTCGACAGGTATGAGGCGTGGGCGTCGGACATACTCGCCGTCAACGACCCCAAAAAGGTGTATATCGGATATGTGTCGTGCTATGGGTACACAAAAACACTGGCCGAGAGCATATACAAAATCGTGAAGAACGCCGGATACGACGCGGAGATCGAGGACATATCCACTGTCGATACGTCGGTCAGCGCGGCCAAGATACACGCCTCGGA
>JAQTSP010000169.1 GCA_028711205.1 Eubacteriales bacterium
AGCCGGTTCCGCCACAGTGATCGCAACCAGTCCCCTTGTAGAACTGGGGAATCTGAGCTCCTTCACGCCAGTAGAAATACTGACGCAAATCAGCCGGTTCAGGCTGATAATTCCATACGGGCAGCAGCATATGCTTATATTTGATGTCGGTATAGTTGGTGCAGACATTAACCGTGCCCACCACATCACATCCGCGCTTGATGATCGCCTTGATGTCGCTTCTGATGATACGGCTCATATGCGCCTTTGCGCGCTCCCATACGGCTTTGAGGCCCGTTTTATACCGCTCTGCGGAAAAGCCCGCGAGAAACCTGGCGTTGTATTTGACAAGCTCGTTTAAATGAAACGGCTCGATTTTTTCTATCAGCTTTTGATCGACGTTGCCCGAATCGTTGAATATGATATCGTCAAAGGTTTTATCGTACGTGCCCGATACGAACCGCCAGCGAATTTTCTGCACGCGGTGCGGCTTTGTCTCTGTCAACCCGTTGACAGTCACGGTGCGCATTTCAGTATCATAATAATAATCGCCCGCCTGGCCGGTGTATGTGGACAGCGTTTTCGCGTCATACGACCAGTACGGCAGGTACACGCCCTTCAGATTGCCGGCGTTGTACTCTTTTTTGAGGGCGAAAGGCGCGAGCTTGCGTTTTTTTATCCAGGCGCCAAAGAGCGTGTTTGCGTTTTTTTCGTCGATTTTAAAAGGAACGAGTGATTCAGGTTTAATACCCGGAAGCTCGTCCGTTGAAATCACTTTGGCAGAACCGCAAAAAGCGCAGGATGCCGTTGTTTCATTCGCGGGAACGACTGTTTTACCGCCGCAGTTGTCGCACTGTATCGTTTTGGTGTCAGTGCCCCAGTCGTTCAGAGACTGATCCGATTCGGCGGACGCAAAATCGTATTCCTCGATGTCCTCGTTGACCGCGCATATCTCTTCTTTTCGGTTGCAGAAAGCGCAATTCAGCATGCCGGAAGACGGGTCATACTTCATATCCGCGCCGCAGGACGGGCATTTGAAACTGTCGCTTTGTAGTACTTTCTCATCCATATGATATTACCGCCTATTCATTTTTTTGTCCGCATTCGGGACAGAACTTTGCGTTGCCAAGCTCCGCGCCGCACTTGCCGCACTTTTTCGGCCCCTGCTTGGCGCCGCACTCGGGGCAGAATTTACTACCCGCCTTGATCTCCGCGCCGCATACGCATTTGACCATGGCAGGCGCCATGCTGATGCCGCACTCGGGACAGAACTTGACGCCGGAATTGACGTTTGCGCCGCATTTTTGGCATTTGATGGCCGACGCCGGCTGAGCGGCGGATGCCTGCTGCTGCATCATGCCCGACATCATATTGCCCATTGCCGCGCCTGCGCCAAGGCCAACGCCCGCACCCGCGAGCCCGCCGCCTTCGTTTTGAGCGGCGTCGCGAATTGCCTGTGCCGTTTGAAACTGCGCGTATTGCCCCATATCGCCAAGTACGCCCATCTGCGTCTTGGTGTCGATCATCTGCTCGACTTCTTTCGGCAGTGATATGTTCTGTATGCGAAACGCTGTCAGCGCAAGGCCGAACGACTCAAAAACGGACAAAAACTTCTTTCTGCCGAATTCGCTCAGCTCGTCGTATTGTGTCGACATATCAAGCATCGGAATGCCCGACTCCGCAAGCAGATCGGAGAGCCCCGATACCATGACGCCTTTTAAATGGCCTGTGATGCTGCCTGTCTCATATGACGCGCACGAGCCAAATACTTCTTTTAAAAACACGCCGGCGTCCTTGACCTTGAACGCGTAGTTGCCAAAAGCGCGTATCCTGACCACGCCAAAATCCTTGTCCCGCATCGTGACGGGGTTTGAGGTGCCCCATTTCTGGTCTAAAAACTGGCGTGTGTTGACAAAATATACATCGGCCTTGAAAGGCGATTCAAAGCCGTATTTCCAGCCCTTCAGCGTGGTAAGAACGGGCATGTTGGCCGTAGAAAGCTCGTGACGGCCCGGCCCGAAAACGTCTGCCAGCTTGCCTTCGTTAACAAACACGGCGACTTGAGATTCTCTGACGACGAGCTGCGCTTTGTTTTTGATTTCTTTATCCTCATCGGGATATTTATAGACGATGGTGTCACCCGCTTTATCGTCCGTCCATTCGATAATGTCTATCAGTTCGGATCTGATGAAATCTCTTATACCCATGACAGTGACTCCTATTCAAAAATCTTTTACATATATAATAATACTTTTTGGCCGGTATTAAAAGGAAAAGTTTGATGACTATGGTATAATTTTTATGGGCATAAAAGAAAATTATTTTGAGTTGTTAATTAAAAGATAATTATATATAATGATGTCACAGCAAAAAGAAGTGTTTATGGAGGTTATGGTATGGCACCCGGAAGCAAAGAAGTGGCAAAGGCGGCGGTTCGCCTTGCGCTGACGTCTTCAAGGGAGGATGAAAACGCACTGAAAGCGCGGTATGCCGAAAAAGGAATACGTGTTGCCGCTGTCGATTTTGGCGGGGAGTTTTTGGCCTCGGTGATGCGCATCGTCGAATGTACCGTCGTGGCGGCAAAAAGAGAGAAGATAATCAGCGAAACGCACCACGAAGAGGGCGCCGTGGCAGGCGCGGTCAGGGAAGCCATATCACAGATTACTTCAAAGGCGATTGGATTAAACGTCGGTGGCAAGATCGGCATCGCGCGATACGACGAACACATAGCGGTGGGCATATTTTTTGGGATCGGGCTCCTTCATCTCAACGAAGTCGCAGTTGGATTGGGGCATAGAGTCATATGAACAGAATAAACATTGCGATAGACGGGCCGTCGGGCGCCGGTAAAAGCACGCTCGCGAAAGCCGTCTCAAAGGCGCTTCATATATTTTATCTTGATACAGGGTCGATGTACAGGGCCGTGGCCTATGCGGCCGTCAAAGCCGGTATCGATATTAAGAATACATATGAGGTCGAGCAGCTGATCGAAAAGATCGATCTGCACACGGTATATGTGGATGGTGAACAGCAGAACCTGCTTGACGGTGAAAACGTGATGCCGTATATTCGGACACCCGAGATATCAAAAGCGGCTTCGGATATATCGGCCTATCCGTGCGTCAGGCATAAGCTTGTCGCGATGCAGCGGGAAGTGGCAGAAAAATATGACGTCGTGCTTGACGGACGGGATATCGGGACATATGTTTTGCCAAACGCGGAATATAAGTATTATGTGACAGCGGACGCCGGGGAAAGGGCGAGGCGAAGGCATCTGGAGCTTGCCCATAAAGGCATTGACAAGGATTATGATGACGTTCTGCGGGAAATGAAAATACGTGACAACAACGATTCGACACGCAGCTTTGCGCCGCTCAGGCAGGCGGATGATGCAATATTGATCGATACCACACATATGAGCATCGATGAAGTTGTAGGTGCTGTTTTATCCCGCTTGAGTCAGGAGTAGCGTATGATATATAAAATACTGAGGCTGATTGGAAAGCCTGTGATGTTTCTGCTGTTTTTTCCAAAGGTCATCGGCAAAAAAAACACAAAGATCAAAGGCAAAGCGATCATCGTATCTAATCATCTGAGCATGTGGGATCCTCTTTTTATCGCTGTTGTTTTCAGGCGGCAGATTTTTTGGATGGGCAAGATAGAGCTGTTTAAGAATAAACTGGCCCGTGCGTTTTTCTTTGCGGTCAAAGCATTTCCGGTCAGACGCGGCGAAGGCGACCTGCCGGCGATACGGCACGCGTTCAGGCTGCTGAGGGACGGCAAGCTGTTTGGTATTTTCCCTGAAGGCAGAAGAATCAAGTCGGGTGAAATAGAAAAGTTTGAGCCGGGGACATCGATGATCGCGCTGAAAACAGACGCGCCGATTATACCGCTATATATCAAAGGGCGCTATAAGCTTTTCAGGCGCATGAAAATGATCGTCGGCGAGCCTGTCAGGCTTTCGGATTACGTCGGGTCAAAAACAGATCCGGCGACCGTTGAGGCGGCGACAAAGTTTCTGGAAGACAAACTTAAAAGTTTAAAAAATACGACTTTTTAGGTGGATATGGTTTGGTATTGCTGGCAAAAAACGCTGGATTCTGCTTTGGTGTGAAAAGAGCAGTCGACGCGGTTGAAAACAATATAGAAAAAAGCATTGTAACGCTTGGGTATTTGATACACAACGAAAGCGTGGTCAGGTCGCTCGAAGCGCGCGGCGTCAGATGTGTGAGCAGCCTTGATGAAGTGAATGAGGGCGAAACGGTCGTGATACGATCACATGGTGTTTCTCCTGCCGTGTATGACGCGCTTGACGCAAGAGGCATCGACTATATTGACGCCACCTGTCCGTTTGTGAAACGGATCCACAAACGGGTGAGCGAGGCAAAAGACGCGGGGCTGCCTGTGATTATCGTCGGAGAGCTTGGGCATCCGGAAGTCGAAGGGATCATCGGCTGGGCAGCAGATAACGCCTTTGTGGTCTATACGGATGCGGAGATAGAAAAGCTGCCTCATATGAAACAAGCGGTCGTGGTGGCACAGACAACAATATCGGAGGAAAAATGGCTCAGCGTTTTGCATATGCTAGAATATAAAATAGATGACATGACGTCTTTTTCAAGTATATGCTCTGCGACCAAAGAAAGACAGGACGAGGCGGAGGAGATCGCAAAGAAAGCGGACGTTGTCATCGTTGTTGGCGGAAAATTCAGCTCAAATACGAGAAAATTATACGAATTATGCAAAAGATACTGTAAAAAAGTATACCATATTGAACATTATAGAGAACTATTACTTGAAAAAATGTGTTTTGGTGGTATAATAGGCATTGTCGCTGGTGCGTCTACACCGGATACGATGATTAGGGAGGTTTATGACTACATGATTGAAAATGAGAAAGTGCTGCCCACCGAGGGCGATGAGTCCATCACCCAGAGTGAAGCAGCCAACGACACGGCGGATTTAACCGTTGAAGAAACGGATGCTGCCATGGATGAGCCTGCCGAGGCTTCCGAACAAAAAAAGGAAGAAAATGCCGGGGAAGATATAACAACACCAGCAACAGATGAAGAAACAAACGACGAACATGCCGAGGATTTAGAAGAAGCAGCCGATAAAACGACAGAGGAAGATATTGAGGTATCGGCAGAAGAAACCGAAGAGACGAATGAGCCTGCCGAGGATTTAGAAGAAGCAGCCGATAAAACGACAGAGGAAGATATTGAGGTATCGGCAGAAGAAATCGAAGAGACGAATGAGCCTGCCGAGGATTTAGAAGAAGCAGCCGA
>JAQTSP010000170.1 GCA_028711205.1 Eubacteriales bacterium
GACAATATATGCGATACGCGCACCAGGCATATAGTGTGATATGCGGTCTTTGAGAAACGCCGCCGCCTTTTCTTTGACGTCCGGCTTGTACCCGTACCGGTGCCGTCCGCAGTATGACATGATGTCTGGATTGTACAGCCCCACCGCGTTCGGGAACGCTTCTTCATTGATCTTCTGCGTGACTGTACCGTATGTCATAAAAATGATCTCGAGCGAAACGCTATCCAGTATTTCAGGCAACAGCTCGTTTGCCATCGCCTGAAAAAGCCGTTCATAAAGCACCTCGTAACCGCCTATCATCACGATAGGCGCGATCAGTATGCCGATGTCGTAGCCGGCTCTGTACAGCTTATTGACGGCGGTAATACGTTCACTGAGACCGGACGTCCGGAACTCGACCTTCCGGATGATCTCCTGCGGGTTGAGGCTCATGCGTATCGTGACATTGCCGCCGTGGCCGATATCCAGCAGCGGATCGACCAAGTCGAATTTTGTGGGCAGCGTCAGCCGCGCATCCGGTATGTTTGCAAATTCACGTATCGTCCATTCAAGATTGCCGCTGATGCTGTTTTCCAATACAAGATCCGAGTTGCTGCCGATCTCGAACACGCTGCCCGGGTATTTTACCGCGGCCTGTTTAAGCGTCTTCATCATTTGCTCACGGTTCACAAAGATTCTTAAATAGGAGCATTTGTAATATGTACAAACAAGATAGCAGTACAGGCATATCGCGCTGCATCCCGAGGACGTGTACGGCACGAGAAAATCGGACGTTTTGTTGTTTTTTCTGTGTGTCAGCGATTTGCGTATACCGAGCACAAGATAATCCTTCAATTTGGGGAAGTCGGCGTCCGGACGCTGCCGGAGTTCAGGGATATTGTTATGGTTCTCCACCAATAATATCGGTATTGTTATACTTCTTTATCAGACTTTTACCAAGCGCATATTTTTCACAGCCTTTTTCGACGTAAATTTTTTTTGGTGAAAAGTAGTCCACTTTGATGCCCTCCCCTATATATGATGACTTGTATAAAAAATATTATTATAAAATTGACAAACAAAAAAGCGGCCCGATCCGCAATGGACAGGCCGCCACATACAACAAATTATTCTATTTCATAGACGATGGTAATGCTTGCCGTTACTTCTAACTCGTCCGTTGTGATCGGTGTTGTCCCCGAATATGAATCCTCCATCGCTGCCGCCTCGTACGCGTAATACCCGCCATTGTAGGAGGCGTTTTCAGTGACCTCAAGCGTACCGATGATCGTATATCCGCCCGCGGCGGCGATCGTATCGGCTTTGCTCCTGGCTTTTTCCATCGCATCGGTCAGCGCATCGTTATAATGTGCGGTCTCATCAAGAAGCGAAAACTCGATGGAGTTGGTCCTGTTCGCACCGTTTTCTATCGCGACATCGATATATTCGCCGACCTTGTCAATATCCGCTACCGTCAGCTCCACCATGTTTGTGACTTCATACATGTAGATTTCCCCGTTGCCATCCGAATAATCGTAGTATGGGTATGCCGAATAGTTGATCGTGCGCATATCATCTTCAGACAGCCCGGCGGCCTGCAAAGCAGCGAAGACCGCGTTCATAAGCTCTGTGTTGTCGCTCTGAGCCTGCTGCATATCCTCGTTCTGCGTCGTTACGCCTACGGTGACATAAGCGACGTCCGGCATCACCTTAATGCTTCCTGTCGCGCTGACAGTCAGAGAGTTTGCGGAAACCAGGTTTTCGCCAAGATCGATGACGACCTTTTCCGCATCGGCTTCGCCTGGATCAAACGAACATCCCGTAAAAATCAGCACGGCTGACAGAACGGCCAAAAGTATGATGGCCTTATTTTTCATTGTCCGTCCCTCCCTGTCGCTGGTCACTATTTGTCAATGCTTTATGTTTCTTGTTCGACCTCTTGACGAGCACGATGATAACGATAATAATCACGGCCAATATCAGCAATATGGGCGAACCGGCAAGAACAAACACGAGCAGCCCTTCACCGAAATCAGCAAGCACACTCAGCACGGAATAAAAACCGCTCGATATCCTCTCCCCGATGGTTGTATCTTCCGATGTTACGACTTCTGTAATTTCGTTGACTTCCTGCAGCGTGATCGTCACTGTCGAAAAATCGATCAGGCTGTCATATGTGCGAAGGCTCGTTTGCTGCATCTCGATGTCGTATATAACATCGGAGAGCTCTCTTTCGAGTTCGAGAAGGTCATCAAGATTGGGGTTCTGATCCAAGAGCTCGAGCAGCCTTTCTTTACGGTTGCTCAATATTTCCAGCTTTGTTTCGACATCATAATACTGAAGGGAAATGTCCTCCCCTGAGACGGAGCTGGATATCGTTTTGCCAAGGCCCTTTAACATCGTGATGAATGAATCGAACTTATCGCTGGGGACTCTCAGCGTCAGATTCGCGTATCGTCCCTCATCCTGCCAATCCTCTGGCTCCGTGCCATATTCATACGCATCTTCAACATATCCGCCGACTGCGTCCAGACTATCCATAATGCTTTGATAGTCCTCGTTATAATTCGTCGTCTGTGTTTCGATATACGCGCTGTAGATGATTTTTCGATCAACACTCGGTTCCAGTATGGAGGCCGCGCTGTCAATGTCGATATCTGTGCCGGTTGAACCATCACTGGAAGTCTCTCCTCCAGCTTCAACTTCGACGCCTTCGTCGTAGTCCTTTTCGACATCATAAGCGGGCGCTTCGGCCGCTTGTACTTCGCTATAATAATCTTCGTTTGTGGAAGTATCCCCGGTAGACGAGGCGGAGCAGCCGGAAAAGAGCATGGCTGCGATCAGAAGTATTGTACCAAAAAATAACAAACTTTTTTTCATAATAACCCTCCTAAATATCAGCACTTTTTGATTTTATGCATATTAGACGTGTAAAGCCGCAACTTTGTTCCATGTATTTAACAGTTGATCAATAAGGATCTCAGATTTTGCCGGCCCCTGCTGATTCTTGATTTGACAGTTCCCACGCTGATGCTCAGGCACTCGGATATCTCTTCATATGATAGCCCGCTGACATCACGGAGTATGATGACCGATTTATGGTCATCGGATAAGGAATTGATCGCTGTCTGTATGTCCTCGTTTCTTTCTATAGACAGCACATGCGCTTCGGGTGTGATATGGCCGGTGTCTTCAAATGAGGCGCCTTTTTCGATGGATTGTTCAAGTGACAGCGGTGTTTTCTTCCTTCTGCGTAGCGCGTCAAGGCATGTATTGACGGTCAGGCGGTACACCCATGACGAAAATGATGACTGCTGCCTGAATGAGCCAATTCTCCTGTATATCTTTATCAATGCGTCCTGAGCGGTGTCGCCCGCGTCGGCTTCGTTGCCCATGAAACGGTACGCAATATTGTATACGCTTTTTTCGCAAGATAATATGAGCTCTTCCAATGCGGCGGTTTCGCCACTCTGTGCGCGTTTAACAAGAAGCTCATCGTTTACGGGCATACGCTTTAGTCCTCCGTAACAGTGACAGTGTTCAAACATTGATTACAAGACGAATTATACATTATTATCTATATTGATGCAAAGCAATTTTTAATGTTGACACAGAGTATACCCATATACAGATATACAAAATGGCAAATAATTTTGATTGACAAACAACAGGCATGGATGTAAACTATCAAACGATATCAAGTTTACAAGGGCGGATATATATGAAAACAAAACAATTGCTTCTTTGCGCGCTGTTTGCGGCGCTGACGGCGTGCGGTTCTCTTATAAAAATACCCATTCCCGGCACAACGCTCATATTGACGTTTCAGGTATTTTTTATGATTATGGCCGGTCTGATGCTGCGTGCGCGGTACGCGCTGATCTCGCAGCTCGTGTATGCCGCTGTCGGCCTTGCGGGGCTGCCTGTTTTTTCGGCAGGCGGCGGCATCGCTTATGTCCTTTTCCCGTCTTTTGGGTTTGTCATTGGTTTTTGCGTCTCTGCACCGGTCATCAGCCTTCTCGTCAGAAAAAACCTGCTGAGTCTAATATCAAAACAAGCGCATAATAAAGGCATACTGGTCATGAAGATCACAATTTATGCGCTTGTTTCATTGACCGTGATGTATGTCTTTGGCGTGGCATACATGTATATCATCAACAATATCTATCTGAGCAATCCCATAACGATCGGCTATATCATTATGTATCAGGCCGGCATATTCTTTTTCATTGACATGGCAAAGTTTGCGCTGGCGGTGCCGCTTTGCGCGGCGATACTCAAACGCATGCCGCGAGGTCTGCTCGATTAGACATATGCGCGCCATAACCACCTCGAAACCCCGGCGCCTTTCCGAATGTATAATAACTCAAAAAGGGTAACATAAATCGATGTTACCCTGAGATGATAACCAAATGCTATTTTAAGTCTTTGGCCTTGTTGTATATGACGGGGATTTTAAAGATATCGCCCTGTGCCGCTTTTATGATGCAGATGATGGACAGCACCAAAAAAGATACCCATACCAGATAATATAGAATCATGAATAAAAGCCCAACATATGGGATGAACGCCAGCGCAAATAATATAATATACGCCACGATAACAACGCAACCCAATATCAGGGATTGCCAGGCATGTATCCTGACCGTTTTATTCTCCTTCTCTGTCGCCAACAAAATGATTGCGCTGATGATCGATATAATATAAGCAAACCAACTGGCAGTTTTTTCATCCATACCCAATGAATTTTTTTGATCGGACATAATAATACCACCTTTTGTTTATTTTAATTTATTATACTATACCGGCAAATTTATGTAAACTGCCATTTGCTTTAGCGGCATAACGGCGGATTACTTGGCGATGTAGCTTTTTGAAGCACTTCTGATTCAAACAGCAAATCGGTCAACCATCGT
Source organism: Eubacteriales bacterium (assembly GCA_028711205.1). Taxonomy (GTDB): domain Bacteria; phylum Bacillota; class Clostridia; order Christensenellales; family SZUA-584; genus JAQTSP01. The sequence goes on from JAQTSP010000170.1 coordinate 4,896, forward strand.
CGGCAAGCCACTGTACGACGGTATCGAGGCGCATGCCGTGGGATGCTTTCACCAATACCGTATCTCCCTGTTTAATGAGAGACGGGAGCGCGTCAATAAGCGATTCCTTATCCGTAAAATAAAGCGCAGCGGCGCCCATTTCCCGCGCACCCTCATATATATACCGCGATAATTGTCCCACACAAAGAATTTGATCAATACCCATTTCTGCCGCGTAGTGTCCGATTTCCATGTGGTATTGCGCTTCGTTTTGACCCAGCTCAAACATGTCTCCCAGTATGCATACGCTCCTTCCCTTTGCTTTTGCCGCAATGCTGATAGAAGCGGCCATCGAAGTCGGGTTTGCATTGTACGCATCGTTGATGATCG
>JAQTSP010000171.1 GCA_028711205.1 Eubacteriales bacterium
TAAACGGCGGTTGCGTCGCGTGTAATAAAGATGATATGGAAAACGCAAGGATATATATCGACAACGCGTTTATTGGTATCGGCTGCCTGAAAAGCAAAAAGCTTAAGATCACGACACTTCTGGTGGGGTAAAGATGGAAAGCATTACGTTGGAACAAGCGAAAAAAATGAGGTTTTTCGATCTGTCAGTTGCGCTTGGAACGTTTGACGGGCTGCACATCGGTCATATGGCGCTGATGGACGCTGTCAGGCGTTCGGGTACCAGCGCCGTGTTTACCTTCGATTCGCTCCCTATCGACCTGTTTTGTGAAGATCATAAACCGCTGCGGCTTTTTACGCTCAATGAGAAGAAGGCGGCTTTAAAAAAGACGGGAATCGACTACATTTGCGTTGCCAGATTCGATAAGAAATTTGCCGATATGGATAAGGATGATTTTGCCGGGCTTATATTGAAAGCGTTCTCACCCAAAAATGTCGTTGCGGGATATAATTATACATACGGCAGGCACGCGAAGGGCAACGCCGATTCTCTGATCAAATTCGGAAAGACGCATGGTTATCATGTGGAGGTGATCCCTCCGGTCATATTCGACGGAGAACCTGTCAGTTCGACAAGGATACGCGATTGCATCGCGGCCGGGCGCATCGAGCGTGCGAACATGCTCCTGGGGTACACTTATGCGGTTTCCGGTACTGTCAATAAAGGCAGCGGGCTTGGTACAAAGCTTGGATTTCCGACGGCGAATATCAGCGTGGCAAAAGAAAAAATACTGCCTCAAAGAGGCGTATACAGCGTGGATGTTTTTTTAGGCAGCGATAAATACAAAGGCGTGTGCAACATCGGCGTTAAGCCGACAGTATCAAACGGCAGGACAGAGACCGTTGAAGTCTACATCATTTCACTTTCAGAAAATCTGTACGGCGAAAAATTAACGGTACGGTTCAACAAACGCCTGCGCGACGAGAAGAAATTTAACAGCACCTCCGAACTGAAAGAACAGATCAGGCGCGATATTTCAAATATATAGATTGCACTCACACCGCCTCATGCGCATATAAAAACCATGAGGTGATTTTTTTATATGGATGGTTTTTTAAACCTGCCAGTCATATTGCAGGCACTCGTCGCAACATGTTTTACATGGCTTATTACAGCGCTTGGCGCATTGCCCGCGCTTTTTTTCAATAAAATAGATAAGAACGTTTTAAACTGCATGCTTGGATTCGCGGCCGGCGTGATGGTCGCCGCGAGTTTCTTTTCGCTGTTGTCTCCGGCGATTGCGTTATCGGAAGAGATGGAAAGCCTTCCGTGGATCGCCGCGACGAGCGGCTTTCTTACTGGCGGCCTTTTTCTGAAACTGACGGATGTTTTATTGATGAAGCTTAAAGTCTCAAGGCATTTGAATCAGAGCAAACGGCGCACCACGTTGCTGATACTCTCTATTACCGTACACAACATACCGGAAGGTTTGGCGATTGGCGTTGCTTTCGGCGCGGTTGCGGCCGGTATCACCGGCGCGACGATCGTTGGCGCGATCATGCTTGCGATCGGTATCGGTATACAGAACTTTCCGGAGGGCACAGCCGTCGCGGTACCGTTGATGCATGAAGGCGTGCCGAAAGGAAAAGCGTTTTTCTTTGGACAGCTATCGGGCGCCGTGGAGCCGGTCGCCGGCGTACTGGGCGTGCTGCTGGTCGGCCTGATACGCCCAGTACTGCCTTATGCGCTGGCGTTTGCCGCGGGAGCGATGATATATGTCGTGATCGATGCGCTGATACCCGGCGGAAGCGACGGCCACGGCCATGTCGACGGCAAACTGACGCTGGGCGCGATGATCGGATTTGCCGTAATGATGGGCCTTGACGTGGCGCTCGGTTAATACCCGAAATCTCCGTCAATCAGCACGACGTGGAACTCCTTGCCCGATGCCGGATATTGTATGCGCATGGTGACATTGCACATGCGCTGAGGGCTGCTGCACTCGTTACATTTCCCAGTCACAGCGCAAGGCAGGTTGAGCCCGAGACGTCTCGCGTTTAGCGGGCACGCGATCTCTTTGATACGCGTGACCGCCGTCATCGGGTCTTTGGTCAGTTTATTCCGCCCGGCCACCACGATCACTTTTTTCGGGCCGTAGGCCATCGCGGTGACACGGTTGCCATAACCGTCGATATTGATAAGATCGCCGTCCAGTGTAATTGCGTTGGAGGACGAAAGATACACATCGGCGCTCACGCCGTCGCGCCTTGCTTTGTCTGCGTCAAGACCGAGTTTTTTGGCGAGGGTGGTTGAATATACCGTGTTGCCACGCTCGTATAACGCGTCGACGATCCCGGTTTCATTCAGCGTCATGCTGCCGCCGACCCCGACGGCTTCATCATCTCCAACGACAGAGAGCACATACGCCCGCGCTTCGTCGGCGTCTTTTACATAAACTGCGTGAAAACCTTTCCTGTTCAGTGCCGCGATTGTCTTTTCGATGTCGTTCATCACAAACCTCCAGAATATATTACAGATATAATACCACGATACCGGCCGTGAGAACAATATTACTGATTGCATTTGCCATGCGTTTTATATATGATAATGCTATATAAAACGAAGGAGCGCACGATATGGCAACAGGCATGGACAGGCTCAGGAATTTCTGCATCATCGCTCATATAGACCACGGCAAATCGACACTGGCCGACAGGCTGATCGAAACGACGCACACGGTGTCAAAACGGGATATGCGCGAGCAGATACTCGATACGATGGCGCTTGAGCAGGAGAGGGGCATTACGATCAAGGCGCAGGCCGTGCGCATGTTTTACGAGCTTGACGGCGTCGAATACACACTGAACCTGATCGATACGCCGGGGCATGTGGACTTTACATACGAAGTGTCAAGAAGCATGGCCGCCTGTGAAGGCGCCATACTTGTGGTGGACGCAACCCAGGGCATCGAGGCGCAGACGCTGGCCAACGTCTATCTTGCGATGGACAACAACTTAGAGATACTGCCAGTCATCAACAAGATCGACCTGCCTTCCGCACGCGCCGACGAGGTCTGCAAAGAGATCGAAGACGTTCTGGGGCTCGATACCTCGTATGCGCCGCGTATCAGTGCCAAAGAAGGTGTCGGAATAGAGGATGTTCTGAGGGCGATCATCAAATATCTGCCGGCGCCGACGGGAGACAGGGACGGGGCATTAAAGGCGCTGATATTTGATTCTTTCTACGATAATTACAAGGGCGCGATCAGCTACGTCCGCGTCAAAGAGGGCAGCGTCAGGCCGGGTGACAGGATACTTTTCATGGCCGCCGGAAAGCGTTTTGAAGTCACCGAGACGGGTGTTTTCATACCCGCGCCGCTGCCGTCGCCGATGCTTGCTGCAGGCGATGTCGGGTATATCGCATCCAGCGTCAAAAACGTATCCGACACGCGTGTCGGCGATACGATCACAAACGCGGAGAAAGGCGCCGCAGAAGCGCTGCCCGGCTATAAGGAAGTCACGCCGATGGTGTTCTGCGGCATCTATCCGGCGGACGGCGCGAAATACGACGACCTTCGCGACGCGCTCTCAAAGCTAGAGCTCAACGACGCGTCGCTGATATACGAACCCGAGACATCCGTGGCGCTCGGTTTCGGTTTCCGGTGCGGTTTTTTGGGGCTGCTTCATATGGAGATCATACAGGAACGTCTCGAGAGGGAGTTTGACCTCGATCTTGTGACCACGGCGCCGGGGGTCAGCTATCACGTCGTGACCGTCAAAGGAGAAAAACTGGTCGTGGACAATCCGACGAACCTGCCGCCCGCCGTTTCGATCGATTATATGGAAGAGCCTGTCGTCGACGCGACGATCATGTCGCCCGACGAATACGTGGGCGCGATCATGGATCTATGCCAGGAAAAACGCGGCACGTTTAAAAACATGGAGTATATCGAAGACACGCGCGTACTTATCCATTACGAATTGCCTTTGAATGAGATCATATACGACTTTTTCGACATGCTGAAGTCGCGTACGCGCGGCTACGCGTCGCTCGACTATGATCTGAACGGATATAAGCGCAGCGATCTGGTGAGGCTTGACATGCTCCTGAACGGCGACATGTGCGATGCGCTGTCCATCATCGTGCACAGGGACAAGGCATACGCAAGAGGGCGAAGCATCGCCGAAAAGCTCAAGGATGCGATACCGCGCCAGATGTTCGAGGTGCCGATACAGGCGGCCATCGGCGGCAAGATCATCGCGCGCGAAACGGTCAAGGCGATGCGCAAGGATGTGCTCTCCAAGTGCTACGGCGGCGACATCACACGCAAGAAGAAGCTGCTCGAAAAGCAGAAAGAAGGTAAGAAGCGCATGCGGCAGGTGGGCAGCGTACAGGTGCCGTCCGAGGCGTTCATGTCCGTGCTCAAGATGGACTGATGAAAAATCTCGGGCTTTATATCCACATACCGTTCTGCCGCCGCAAGTGCCATTACTGTAATTTTGTGTCGTTTCCCGGCATGGACGGCGTCTTTGACAGATACATCGACGCGGTGATATCCGAAGCGCGGCAGTATCAGAACTGTCTGTCAAAGCGCAGCGTGGACACCGTGCTCATAGGCGGCGGCACACCGTCGCTGCTGTCACCCGGACAATTACAGAGGCTGTGGCGCGGGTTGAATGATACATACGATATGGCGCCCCAAGAGGTCACGATCGAAGCCAATCCCGAAACGCTGGACGACGATAAGATCGCGGCGTATTCCAAAATCGGTATCAACCGGCTCAGCATCGGCCTGCAAACGCATGACAACGATATTTTAAACTGTATCGGCCGGCGGCATACATACGAAACGTTCCTCGGGGCATATGAAGCCGCCGCAAAATATTTTTCCAACATCAACGCCGACTTGATGTTCGCGCTGCCGGGTCAAACGGTAGAGAGCTTCATATCAACGCTCCGACATATCATCCGGCTGTCGCCTGCGCATGTGTCGGCGTATGCGCTCAAGCTTGAGCCTGGCACAAAAATGGCAGCGGATTTTAACGGTGCCGATGAGGACACGGACAGGGATATGTATCACAACGCCGTCAGTATGCTGGAATCGGCGGGCTATACGCATTACGAGACGTCCAACTTTGCAAAGCAGGGAAGAGAGTGTATGCATAACCTGAAATACTGGACGGGCGCGGAATACCTCGGGCTTGGCGTGGCCTCGCACTCATATATGTTAAACGGCGTTAAAGTGCGATACAGCAATACGGAGGATTT
>JAQTSP010000172.1 GCA_028711205.1 Eubacteriales bacterium
GCTCTATATCGACGCGCAGTTTGCCGTGTCGACAGATGTATCGATCGTCGGCATCGCGCTTGACCGGGCATATGCGAAACAAATCACATAACTGGTTGAGCAAATGAAAGATCCGCTGATCAGTGAATATTTTACGGCGTATTTTGATCTGTCCAACATAATTTCATTTATGCGTGTCCGTGAAGCGGGCCACAACAGGGACTTGTTCGAAAGAACGTATCTAAAGGGCGGAAACATCGGCAAGCGCACGTTTTCAGATGCTTTTGACTTGGAAGACGAGAGCATCGCCGGCGTTATCGCGAAAGGCGCCTACGCCCAGGTTCTTTTGCCCGCCTTTGCCGCGTTTCAAGAGACGGGGAGCCTTTATATGCTGGAAAAAGCAAGGGATGATTATCTGCTGGGCCTGCTGAAAAAGCGCAGGCATGATATGTTTTCCATCGCGCCCGTGATGTGCTATTACATCGCGAAACAGCGCGAGGCGGCGGCCGTACGCATGGTCATGACCGCAAAACAGGGCGGTATCGACCAGGATGTGGTCAATGAAAGACTCAAGGAACTATATTAACGAGGTAGGACAATGAACAAGATAGGCGTCGTGGGCGACTCGGACAGTATCATCGGTTTTAAATCGCTGGGGATCGATATATATCCAGCGACAGGCGGTGACGTCATGAAAGTCATCAACCGTCTGGCCGGCGGCGGATACGCGATCATATTCGTGACGGAACAGGCGGCGGAAGCCGCGGCGGAAACGATCGACAGATATAAGACGTCGCCATATCCCGCGATCATACCGATACCCGGCAACAGAGGCACCACCGGATTTGGCATGAAAGGTATCCATGCCAATGTCGAAAAAGCGATCGGCACGGATATTCTTTTTAAAGACGCTGATAATTAGTCGGGCGTTTCTGCGCCCGGTCGTGATATGAGTAATAATACAGGAAGGATGCATTTATGGAAGGCAGAATAGTCAAGGTTTCCGGTCCGTTGATCGTCGCGGAAGGCATGGGACAGTGCCAAATGTACGATGTCGTCAGAGTCAGCGACCAGCGGCTGATCGGTGAGATCATAGAGCTCAGAGGCGACAAGGCCTCCATCCAGGTATATGAAGAAACAAGCGGCTTAGGTCCCGGAGAGCCTGTCTATACGACGGGCAGCCCGCTTTCTGTCGAGCTTGCGCCCGGGCTGATCGAATCCATTTTCGACGGCATACAGCGGCCTCTCGACAAGATACGGACGCTGACCGGCGATCGGATCAGCCGCGGCGTTTCGGTCAACCCGCTCGACCACGATAAAAAATGGCGGTTCATACCGCTTGCAAAGCAGGGCGATACCGTTGGGGCGGGCGATTTTTTAGGGTATGTCGACGAAACCGCGCTTGTGAAGCATTTTATCATGGTGCCGAATGGCGTTTCGGGAAAAATCGAATGGCTTGCGGACGGCGAAGCGACGATACTCGAGCCGATCGCAAAGATAAAAAATGACGCAGGTGAAACCGTGGAAGTGCCGATGCTGCAAAAATGGCCGGTACGGCGCGGGCGTCCATACGCCGAAAAACTGCCGCCGGACGAGCCGATGATCACCGGCCAGCGCGTGATCGATACGCTGTTCCCTGTTGCCAAAGGTGGCGTCGCGGCGGTGCCCGAGCCGTTCGGCAGCGGAAAAACGGTCGTGCAGCATCAGCTTGCCAAATGGGCGGACGCCGAGATCATCGTCTACGTGGGCTGCGGTGAGCGCGGCAACGAGATGACCGACGTGCTGATGGAATTTCCCGAGCTCAAAGACCCTCGATCGGGCGAACCGCTGATGAAACGCACGGTGCTGATCGCGAACACGTCCGACATGCCGGTCGCGGCGCGCGAAGCGTCGATATACACAGGCATCACGATCGCGGAATATTTCCGCGACATGGGATATAAGGTGGCCATCATGGCCGATTCGACATCGCGGTGGGCGGAAGCTTTGCGCGAGATGTCGGGCCGTCTCGAGGAAATGCCGGGCGATGAGGGATACCCCGCATACCTGTCCTCAAGGCTTGCCCAGTTTTACGAGCGTGCGGGCATGGTCAAAACGCTTGGGCGTGACAGCCGTATCGGCGCCATATCCGCGATCGGCGCGGTGTCACCGCCGGGCGGCGACATATCCGAGCCGGTGTCACAGGCCACGCTCAGAATCGTCAAGGTATTCTGGGGACTCTCCGCACAGCTCGCGTACAAGCGGCATTTTCCGGCCATCGACTGGCTGACATCCTACTCTTTGTATCTTGACCGGCTGTCCGAGTGGTTCGACGCCCATGTATCGCACGAGTGGGTCGTGCTGCGGCAAAAGACGATGCAGCTGCTGCAGGAGGAGTCGGAGCTTGAAGAGATTGTCCGGCTTGTGGGTTTCGACGCGCTGTCTTTGGGCGACAGGCTCAAGCTCGAGACCGCGCGGTCGATACGCGAAGACTATCTGCACCAGAACGCGTTTCATGAGATCGATACGTATACGTCGCTCGAAAAACAGTTTATGCTGCTGCGCCTGATATTAAAATGGGGCGAGCTTGGCCAAAAGGCGCTCGATGCGGGCGCGGAGTTCTCTAAGATATCCACGCTGCCTGTCCGCGAAGACATCGGCAGGGCAAAATATATCGAGGAAAAAGATATAAACGAAAAGTTTGCGGTGATTGACAAGAAGCTTACCGAGCAGATGTCAGCGCTTTATGAGGAAGGTGGGATAGACATTGCTTAAAGAATACCGCACGATCAGTGAAGTTGTGGGCCCCCTGATGCTTGTGGAAGGCGTCAGCGGCGTCAAATATGACGAGCTTGTCGAGATCGAGCAGGAAAACGGCGAGATCCGGCGCGGCAAAGTGCTCGAGATCAATAAAGACAAGGCGCTTGTCCAGCTTTTCGAAAGCTCTCAGGGGCTGCGTATTGCAACGTCGAAAGCGCGGTTCCTCGGTAAAAGCATCGAGCTTTCGGTATCGTATGATATGCTCGGGCGCGTTTTTGACGGCATGGGCGGACCGATGGACGGCGGCCCGGCCATCATACCCGAAAAGCGCATGGACATCAACGGGCAACCCATCAATCCGGCGTCAAGAGACTATCCCGAAGAGTTCATACAGACGGGCATTTCGGCGATCGACGGGCTCAACACGCTCGTCCGCGGCCAGAAGCTGCCCGTGTTCTCTGGCTCGGGGCTGCCGCATGCGGCGCTTGCGGCGCAGATCGCGCGTCAGGCCAAGGTGCTTGGCGGCGAAAGCAACTTCGCGGTCGTTTTTGCCGCTGTCGGCATCACATTCGAAGAAGCGGATTTCTTCATCAGCGATTTTAAAAAGACGGGCGCGATCGACCGGACGGTGCTGTTCATCAACCTTGCCAGCGATCCGGCTATCGAACGTATATCGACGCCCAGAATGGCGCTGACGGCGGCCGAATACCTGGCTTATGAAAAAGACCTGCACGTGCTTGTCATCATCACCGATATCACCAACTATGCGGAAGCGCTGCGCGAAGTGTCTGCGGCACGCAAAGAAGTGCCGGGCCGCCGCGGATATCCCGGATACCTCTATACCGACCTCGCGACGATGTACGAACGCGCCGGGCGTATCAAAGGCCGCACGGGCTCTGTCACGCAGATACCGATACTGACGATGCCCGAAGACGACAAGACGCATCCGATACCCGACCTGACAGGGTATATCACCGAAGGGCAGATCATACTCTCGAGGGAATTGCACAGAAAAGGCGTCACGCCGCCGATCGACGTGCTGCCCTCGCTGTCGCGCCTCAAAGACAAAGGCATCGGCAGGGGAAAGACGCGCGAAGACCACGCGGACACGATGAACCAGCTTTTCGCGGCCTATGCAAGGGGCAAAGACGCCAAAGAGCTTTCGGTGATACTGGGCGAGGCGGCGCTCAGCGATGTCGACAAGCTGTACGCGAAGTTTTCCGACGCTTTTGAGAAGGAATATGTGTCACAGGGGTACGAGAAAAACAGAAGCATCGAAGAAACGCTTGACCTTGGCTGGAAGCTTTTGAAGATACTGCCAAAGGCCGAACTCAAGCGCATCAAAGATGAATATATCGACAAATATCTCGCGGGAGACGGGGAAGAATAAATGGCAATACTCAGGGTCAATCCGACGCGCATGGAGCTCACAAGGCTGAAAAAGCGCCTTGCCGTCGCAAAAAGAGGGCATAAGCTCCTCAAAGACAAGCGCGACGAAATGGTGCGCCAGTTTTTGCTGCTGATCAAAAGAAACAAAGCGCTTCGCCAGGAAGTGGAAGACGCGCTGTCGACCGCGCTCGCGGGCTTTGTTTTGGCGCGCGTCGCGATGACAAAGGACGCACTCGATGAAGCGCTGCTTTTTCCGGTCAGAGAGGTCGTGATCAGCGTTTTGAAAGCCAACATCATGAGCGTCAACGTGCCAAAGATCACCTATAAGGAAATAAAACGCGATCAGGTGTTTTTCCCGTACAGCATGCTGACAACATCGGCCGAGCTTGACAGCGCATCAGCCAAACTCGCCAGCGTTCTGCCGCAGATGATCGAGCTGGCCGAGCTTGAGAAGACATGCAACATGCTGGCCGACGAGATCGAGAAGACGCGGCGGCGCGTCAACGCGCTCGAGTACGTGATGATCCCCCAGCTTGAGGAGACGATCAAATACATACGCATGAAGCTCGACGAGAACGAGCGTGGCAACTTAACGCGTCTGATGAAAACCAAAGACATGATTGCCGGAAGAGAGGCGAACTATAAGAAATGCAAAAGGAGAGCAACCCGCTCTCCTTTTTGATGTATAATGGTTACGTTTTTGGTATAAACATGCTCATAACGGCTTTGTGAAATTCTTTTTTCGCTTCCTTATTTTGTTGCTCTATAACATCGAACTCAATACCCTCTAATTCTTTGAGCTTTGTTTTTAATCTATCATAAAGCCCTATGCTTTTTTCAATATCACTAAAGGCATAGTGAAGATTTTTATTTATGAAATCATCAAATTCATCAATAGAGGATGTCTTGAGATTAATCGAGTGAGCTTTATGATGTACAAGAGAGTCCCTCTTATCAAACAATAGTTTTATGTCTTTATATAAATCATCATTTATTGGATAATCCTTTTTGGCTACATCCTTGCATAGTTGACGTAGTTTTTTAAGGATAGATTTCCATTCATATTTCTTGTCGAATTTGTCTCCTAGGTGATATATCCCATATAAGTTTAGATATT
>JAQTSP010000173.1 GCA_028711205.1 Eubacteriales bacterium
GCGGATTTTAAAGGTGCCGATGAGGGCGCGGACAGGGATATGCATCAAAACGCCGTCAGTATGCTGGAATCGGCGGGCTATACGCATTACGAGACGTCAAACTTTGCAAAGCAGGGAAGAGAGTGTATGCATAACCTGAAATACTGGACGGGCGCGGAATACCTCGGGCTTGGCGTGGCCGCGCACTCATATATGTTAAACGGCGTTAAAGTGCGATACAGCAATACGGAGGATTTAGAGGAATATCTTAGACTTGTTGAAAATGGAGAGAAGCCAGCCGTGCAGAAAAATATACTGGGACCGACGGACGAAGAAATCGAATATATCATGCTGCGTCTGCGCTTAAAGCAGGGTATTGTCTATAAGGACTATGACACGCGCTTTCACAGCGGTTTTAAAAAAACATTTAAGGAGCCTATCGCGCTTGCAAAAACAGCAGGGCTCATTACGGAAAATGCAGACGGAATAAAACCGACACTCAAAGGCTTCGATCTGCAGAATACGCTGATCGGCGAGTTTATTCAATCAATATAAATGCTGCATGGGGGTACGCGCATGTAATTTTAAGAGGTGTTGTGCAATGGGTAAAATCATAGGCATTGATTTTGGAACAACAAATTCATGTGTCGCTATTATGGAAGGCGGCAAGCCTACAGTAATAACGAATGCGGAAGGCAGCAGGACAACACCGTCTGTCGTTGCTTTCCTGGAGAACGGAGAAGCTTTGACAGGCGATGCCGCCAAGGCGCGCGTGGTAATGAATCCGGATGCGGCAGTTTGTTCAATCGTCAGGGATTTGGGTACGGACAGAAAAACCATATTCGGAGGCAGAAGCTTTTCACCGCAGGAAATTTCGGCAATGATATTGCAGAAGCTTAAAATCGACGCAGAAAGCTATCTCGGCGAAACGGTTACGGACGCGGTGATTGCGGTACCGGTTCTTTTTACGGACAGACAACGGCAGTCGATACGAAGAGCCGGAGAAACTGCAGGTCTGAATGTACGCCGGCTGATCAGTGCGGCGTCGGCGTCGGCGTTAGTCTACGGCTATGATATACAGGAAGAGCGAAAGATCCTCGTCGTCGATGTCGGCGGCGGTACGCTCGATGTTTCCGTAATGGAAATCGGCTCTGGTTTGTTTGAGGTGATGTCGGCAGACGGCAGCTTGAGTCTCGGCGGTGATGAATTCGATCAGAAGATCGCCGACTATATCTCGGCCGAGTTTAACAGGACACAGGGAATCGATCTGTCTAAAGACAGCGTGGCGATGCAACGTATCAGGGAAGCGGCAAAAACAGCTAAAACCGAACTTTCGGGCGCATCCGAGACAAGAATAAGCATACCATATATTGCGGCGGATGAAACGGGGTTTAAAAATCTTGAGATGGTACTCACACAAAAAACGTTTAACGAACTGATCTTTGTCTTGGCTGAAGATATCGCCCTGGTGGTACGTAAAACAATCGAGGCTGCTGAAGTTATTTGGGTAGAAGGGGTAAAAAGACGGAGGAATATTAATTTAGACAAAGTCATACTCGTCGGCGGCTGCGCACGGATTCCCGCACTTCAGGAAAAGATCAAACAGCTTGTTCAAAAAAAGCCGTATATGCGTCTGGACCCGAATGAATGCGTTGCGATGGGCGCGGCAATACAGGGCGGTATCTTGTCCGGACAAGTAAAAGGCCGGCTGCTCCTGGAGGTCACGCCGTATTCGCTCGGTATCGGGACGGACGGTGGCGCGTTTATCCGGATTATTGAAAAAAACACAAAGATCCCAGCAAAGAAGAGCCAAGTATTTTCTACCGCAAAGGATAGCCAGATAAGCGCCGATATATCTGTATTTCAGGGCGAAAGCGAAAATACATCGCAGAACATGATGCTCGGCCGGTTTACGTTGGAGGGAATAACGCCCACACTAAAAGGTATCCCGCAGATAGAGGTTACGTTTGAAATTGACGCCAACGGCATAATCAGTGTTTCGGCAAAGAATATGGAGACTGGAAAGAAACAGAGTATGACCTTCTATAATCAAGAAACTGACTATAATAAAAAAAACCAAACATGATATGGAATCCCGGCATAAGAGGAAGCATAATAAATAGCGTATGGTTTTAATTTGTTGCTTTATCGGAAAATTAGGCGGTTTTTCGTATTTATGAAAAATGTATGAATATAAACCGTTGGTATTGACTTTATAGTTAAAAAGTGTTATTTTTATACCAACATGTTAGCACTCGACGTGTTAGAGTGCTAACAAAGCAATGGGTTTCATTTGGAAGGCGGAAACATGTTGCGGGCTGACGAGGTAGATGATATGGACTTAAACGAAAGGAAGCTGGGTATATTAAAAGCAGTCATCGATGATTACATCATGACCGGTCTTCCTATTGGTTCAAGGACAATTTCAAAGAAACACGGTATCGAGCTCAGTTCTGCCACGATAAGAAACGAGATGTCGGATCTTGAGGACCTCGGCTTTTTAGAGCAGCCACATACATCGGCTGGGCGCATACCGTCCACAAAGGCATACCGCTTTTATGTGGACAGGCTGATGAAGGTTGCAAAGCTGAACGCAGCCGAGGCGAACAGAATAAAAAGCTATTTTGAAACAAGGATGTCAGAGATCGAGCAGGTGATCGAAAAAGCGGCGCAGGTGCTTTCTGACACGACGCATCATATTTCGATGATATTGAAACCGCAGCTGAGAAAGTCCGTGATCAAGCGCATACAGCTGGTTAAGATCACGGAGCATAAGGCGATACTTTTGGTCATCACAAACGCAGGTCTCGTCAAAGATTCCGTTATCGTTGTGCCGGAAGGTTTATCATACGATTATTGTGAAATGGTGTCAAATCTTCTGACTAACAAGCTTTCGGGAAAAACGCTTGAAGATGTCGAAAGCGATCTGGCGATTTGCCTGATTGAGCAAGCGCGCACAAACAGCGAGTTTGTTTCCGATATTTTATCGGCGATAGAGACGAGCGTCGAGCCACATGGCGAAAGGGGTATCGTGCTTGGCGGCACGCAGAACATCATCGAATATCCGGAATACATGAGCGTGGAAAAAGCGAAGAACTTTATTGCTTTGCTCGAGACGAAGGATATGCTCTATAACATGATGAAGAAGGCCACAAAGCTTGAGTTTTCCGTGACAATAGGCCCGGAGAACGAGGCGTATGAGCTTTTTGATATGAGCGTCGTAACCGCTACCTATAAGATCGCAGGCAAAACGCTGGGGTCGTTCGGCGTGATCGGGCCGACACGTATGGACTACGCAAAAGTCGTGTCGATATTGGGATACGTGAGCAGCAGCCTAAACGATATTTTATCAAGCTTTTTAGAAACTGATGACGAATGAAAAGGCGGTGAATTTCTGATATGGGTGAAGACAAAAATTCTTTCAACGAGAAAAACAAGGAGAATATATTGGAACCTGAAAGCGAAAAAACAGACGAAATAGAAAATGAGATTGAAGATGTAACAGCCAGCAGCGCCAACAGCGTGCCGGATGATATAAAACATGCGAAAGAAGATAAATCAAAAATAATAAAAAAACTTGAAAAAGCGCTTGAAAATGCCGAGGAAGAGCGGGATGCGTTCAAAGACAGTTATCAGCGCACATTCAGCGAGTTCAATAATTATAAGAAGCGCAATCAGGCGGTTGCCGCGCAGGCGATAAAGACAGGGGCCTGCGACACGGTGGAAAAGATACTGCCCGTGCTTGACAACTTTGAGCGTGCACTCGAGCACGCGGACGACGTGCAGGACAGCGCTTTTGCGCAGGGCGTCATGATGGTCTATAAGCAGCTTGGCGATATCATTGCTGCCATGGGCATCACTGAAATACCGGCGCTTGGCGAGGTATTCGACCCGAACCTGCACCATGCGATACAACAGGTCGAGGCAAAAGAGGATGAGCCGCCAAATACGGTTGTGGCTGTTGTACAAAAGGGATATATGCTGGGTGAAAAAATAATAAGGCACAGTATGGTTATAGTAAGTAAATAATATATTTTTATAGACAGGAGGAATTTAAGCGATGGGTAAAATAATTGGTATTGATTTAGGAACAACAAATTCATGCGTGGCTGTGATGGAAGGCGGAGAGCCGACCGTTATTACCAACGCGGAAGGAAGCAGAACGACACCGTCTGTCGTTGCGTTCTCTAAAAGTGGTGAAAGGCTGGTCGGAAAGGTCGCGAAAAACCAGGCGATAACGAACTCCGACAGAACCATCAGCTCTATCAAAAGAGACATGGGTACGGACAGAAAGGTGAAAATAGACGATAAAAGCTATTCTCCGCAGGAAATTTCCGCAATGATACTGCAAAAACTCAAAAACGACGCGGAAGCCTATCTTGGAGAAACGGTTACGGATGCGGTCATCACGGTACCCGCGTATTTTACGGACAGCCAGAGGCAGGCCACAAAAGACGCGGGAAAGATCGCCGGGCTGAATGTGCAGCGGATCATCAACGAACCGACGGCCGCGTCTCTAGCCTACGGCATCAATAAGGTGGGCGACCAGAAGATACTCGTTTTCGACCTTGGCGGCGGCACGTTTGACGTCTCGATTTTGGAGATCGGCGACGGCGTTTTTGAAGTTCTTGCGACCAACGGCAACAACCGTCTTGGCGGCGACGATTTTGACCAGAAGGTCATGGATTATATCGTTTCGGAATTCAAAAAGTCACAGGGTATCGACCTGTCGGGTGACAAAATGGCGATGCAGCGTATCAAGGAAGCGGCGGAAAAAGCAAAAGTTGAGCTTTCGGGCGTGTTGCAGGCAAGCATCAATCTGCCGTTTATTACAGCGGACGCTTCGGGGCCGAAGCATCTTGATATGACGCTGACACGGGCGAAGTTTGATGACCTGACATCGGATCTTGTCGAGAAAACCGTGGGCCCGACGATCAAGGCGATGGAAGACGCGGGCGTCAAGGGCGCAGACCTTTCAAGAGTGTTGCTGGTCGGCGGTTCAACAAGGACGCCGTCCGTTCAGGAAAAAGTCAAATCGATCACCGGAAAAGACCCTGACAAGGGCATCAACCCGGGCGAGTGCGTGGCGATCGGCGCGGCGATACAGGCCGGCGTGATCGGCGGAGAAGTCAACGATGTTGTGCTTCTCGACGTGACGCCTTTGTCGCTTGGCATCGAAACGTTGGGCGGCGTGTTTACAAA
>JAQTSP010000174.1 GCA_028711205.1 Eubacteriales bacterium
GCCCTCTAACGGCGATGACAGGAAAGGCTTTGTCGTGATGGGAGAAGGACAGCCTGTGCTTCTTAACGCGCATACGAAAAGGTATTATCCGAAGCTGGTGGAAAACTACGGTTTTACCAAAAACGACGACCACTTTGCCTATCTTTTTGATCCGAGAGAGTTTGACATCGCGCGCCACGAAAGAGTTGTCGCATTCGCCATGAAAAAGGGCGGATTCAGGGTCGACAAGCTCAACGCAAAAGACATCGAGGGCGAGGCAAGGGATATCAAAACGATACTCGACAACAGCATACCCGATGAGTGGGATTATCTGGTGGCGCCGTCTCTTGACGCCGTGATCAAGGAATTCAAAGAGCTGGTACAGTTTTATGACGGCAACTATTGCTATATCGCGCGAAAAGGCGATATTCCGATCGGTTTCATGGTCGTGCTGCCCGACTACAACCAGGTGTTAAAGCATATGAACGGCAAATTACTGCCCGTCGGCTGGGCGAAATATCTTTACTATAAGCGCAAGATCACAGGCGCGCGGGCGCTGATACAGATGGTCGACAGAAATTATCATAAGCTTGGCGTCAACCATGCGATGTACTACGCGGCGTATAAAGACTGGAAAAAAACAAAAATTGATTATTTCGAGGCGTCGTGTATCGATGAGGAAAATACGCCGTCGCGCACAAGCGTGGAAAGAGCGGGCGGAAAGCATTACCGCACCTACAGGACGTACCGGTATGACCTGAAAAACAGAAACAGCTAGAGCGGCTGGTTCTTGATCTTTGAAAACCTGCGCGGATACGTGTCCTGCGTGGGTTTTTGTTTTTCGATCAGCAATACCGCGCCGCAGCCGACGCTGCGGCAGTTATGAAGAGTGCAGTCAAGCGCGCTCATCGCGTTTTTCGCGTCCTCCAGTTCCTGGTCATAACTTTCGCCTTTCCACGCGGCCAGCGTACCGCCGGTTTTCAGGAAAGGCACACAGAGCTCGAGCAGCATACGAAGCGGCGCGACGGCACGCGACAGGGCGATGTCAAAACTGTCTCTGAGCGCTGTCCTTGCTGCTTCCTCCGCACGCGCGCGCAAAACGGCCACATCGATGCCCAGCCCGGCGGCCGCGCGATCCAGAAACTCCGTTTTTTTGCCGGACGCGTCGAGCAGCGTCAGGCTGATATCCGGACGAAACAGCTTTAGCGGAATGCCGGGGAACCCCGCGCCGGTGCCGATATCGATTACGCGGCAGCCCTTGGGCAGATCCATCATACCAAAAAGATATAACGCGCCGCCAAAATGCATGCGTGCCGCGTCCGCCTCGCCGGTGATACGCGTCAGGTTGGTGTGTGTGTTCGTTTCGGCGACAAGCCGGAAATACGCTTCGCAAAGACCCATCTGCTCCGGCGTATATTGTATACCCATGGTGTCAAGTTCATTTTTGAGCGTCTCATAGAATATACGCATCTTCATCTCCGATCACCTCGATGCCGGTGTCTTTGGGAGCAAACGCGCCGCACAGCGCGAATCTGCCTCTGATATTTTCCGCGGCGTCCCGCGCCTCTTTCTCCGTTTCAAACGCGGCAAACATGGCGCTTCCCGAGCCGGTCATCAGCGCTTTTTTGGCGCCCGCGCCCTTCAGCGCGGCGGCGGCCTTCATCATATCCGGCGCGATGCTAAGCGCCGCCATACCGAGCGCGTTTGCGGCGTATCGCGAGAAAAGCGCCGTGTCGCCTTTGAGCACGGCGTATTCAACGGTATCGATGCTGATGTGGCCGGATGCCTGGTATTTGCTGAACGCCTCGGCGGTGGATACGCCCTGGTGCGGTTTGACCACGACATAATACATATTTTTTTTGGGATTCAAACGCTTGAGCTTTTCGCCGATGCCACTGACGCGCGCCGTGCCGCCAAAGAGCGCAAAAGGCACGTCTGCGCCAACGCTTTTTCCAAGCGTGAGCAGCGTCTTTTTATCGAGCCCTGTGCCGTACAGCCGGTCAAGGCCCAAAAGCACGGCGGCCGCGTCCGCGCTGGCGCCGCCAAGCCCTGCCATACGCGGTATGTTTTTTTGTATGGCGATATCCGCGCCGGATTTTTTCGTATACCCAACAAAGGCATCAGCCGCGGCATAGGCCGTATTGTCCTTTTCGTCGATGCCGTCTATGTCCATCTGCACGCGTATGCCGTTTCTCTTTGTGATCGTGACGGTATCATAAAACGATATGCTCTGCATGATCGTATCAAGCTCGTGATATCCGTCCGGCCGTATGCCGGTGATGGCAAGCGACAGATTGAGTTTTGCGTACGCTTTCAGTGTAATCATCGATCGTCATTCCCCGTTAGTTTTTCGTATGCCCAAAGCGCGTGAGTGCGCACGGTCTCGTTTGTATCTGTGCAAAGCGCTTTGACTGCCTCGGCCAGATGATACGCCCTGGTGTTTGCCGCGTATAGTACCGACTGAGACAATATCCGCATTGGCCGCGCATAGTTTTTTCCTGCCAGTATTTTCAGTTCGTCCATATGCATGCCGTTCAGCAGCCCGTCGAGGCGAAACGTATGGGGAGCGCTCTTTTCGCGGCTGTTATTAGGGCACACACTCTGGCATTTCTCGCAGCCCAAAAGCTGGTACACATCGCCGCGGAGAGCTTCGGGTATCAGCGTGTTGCTGTGATAGCGAAGGCAGTTTTGTATATTTCCCACAGCACCTGACGGGCACGCCTTCGCGCATGCGCCGCAGTGCAGGCATGCGCGAAGCTCCTTGTGCGCATCGTCTGCGGGCGATACGGCATCCGTTAATACCATCTGTATGCACACATATGAGCCGAAACGCTCGTGGTAATAAAAGCCGTTGTCGCCAAGAAAGCCGCCCGTCAGGAGAGCGGCCGCTTTTGCCGAAATATCCGTGGTGTGCACAGCCTGCGCGCCGCGGGTTTGCAGGTATTCGGCAAGCTTTTTGCTTGCGTGATAGGCGGCATTTGACGCGACATAATATGCCGACAACGCCATTTCGCTCTCCGGCGCGTTTGCTGCCGGTAGATAGTCTGCAAAAAGCACGATGAGGCATGTAGCGCCGCGCAGTATGGAACAAACCGGGACGAATGAGCCTGTTCTCGTTTTTATACTGCCATCCGCGCGCGCAAACCGGACATCGCCGAAACCGAGCTCAAGCGCGTGTGCCGTGATTTCATGTCTTGATATTTCCATGAGCCAATTATGGCATAAAAAGGCGAAAATAACAACGCGCAGCACAAAACTGTTGCGCTGAAAAGTTTGCTGATATATAATTGGGCGTAAGTGTTGTTAAATGATAACAAGAAGGATATGTAAACAGAGATGAAAAAAGTTATACTATTGATATTAGCGGCATGTATCGTCATATTGTTTTGTGCCTGTGATCAGCCCGACCCGATCATAACAGGCGTTGGCGAGTTCCAGTCTTCGCATGAGTTCGTGTCCAGCATCGGCAGCGAAGAGGATGGCAGCCTGAAAACCGCGGCGGACGGCAATACGTTTTTATTGATCTATCTGACACCTGTCGATGGCACCGAGGTCGATCTGGATGCGGCGGACGTCTATTTTCGCAGCGGAGCCAGGGCGGTTGTCGACACAGACACGTATGATCTGCTCTATCTGGCTTATGATGAAGTCAACGACGCTTATGTGCGTTGCGTTCTTATTTTTGAGGTCGCGGACAACGGATATTCGGACGGAAGCGCTCAGCCGACCGTTAGTCTGGATCTTCCCTAATCCCACAGCGAATACTGCGCTGTGTTTTTCAGTGCGGTCAGCATCATATCGCGTGCACCAGGGTTGCTTGCGCAAATATGGCCAAGCAGCTCTTTTATTTGCTGTCTTTTTGTATTTCCTGAAACGGGGCAGGGGTTTGATACATATGGGATCCGATGTTTTTTTGCAGCGGTTTTGATATCATTTTCAGCAAGGTAAATAAACGGACGTATCAGCGTGATGCCTTTGCGGTCAAGATAAGTCACAGGCCGGAATGTTCTCAGCCGTCCCTCATATAGCAGGCTCAAAAAAAGCGTCTCGAGGCAATCGTCGCGGTGGTGCGCGAAGGCGCATTTATTGATGCCCTGCCGCTTCATCTCGGCGAAAAGCACCCCTTTCCTGAGCCTGGAGCAGAGAGAACAGGGGCTGCGACCGCCGCCTGCGTTAAAAACGCCGGTTGATATTTTGGTTTGGATAAGCGTGTGTTCAACGCCAAGAGCGGCGCAATAATCTGCGATGCATGCCGTATCAAAGCCGTCAAAACCAAGATCGACACTGATCGCGCGGATGTCAAACGTTGCACACGAAAAGTGCCGGTACAGGTCGAGCGCATATAAAAGCGTCATCGAGTCTTTACCGCCCGAGAGGCCGACAGCGACGGTATCGCCGTCTTTTATCATGTTATAGTCTTCGTCCGCACGTCTTAAATACCCGAGTACGCGTTTCATGGCAACCTCTTATTCATGTATATTTTACAATTATATCAGTAAAAGCATTGCAAACACAACGGGATATATTATAGAATGAACACAAATGCTTTAAGGCGGTAAGGAACACGTGGTGACGTTTTGGAATTATCTTGCAGTATTTGCTTTGTCGGCGGTGCCCGTTATCGAGTTGAAAGGTTCTATCCCCATCGGCATGAGTATGGGCATACCCGAGCTTTCGTGTTTTATTGTTGCTATATTCGGGTCGATCGTGTTATCGCCGTTAATCATACTGCTGACGCGGCGCGTGCTTGAGAGCTTTATGAGAAGCAGCTTTAAACCGCTTAAAAGGTTCGGTACGTGGCAGCACAGCCGGCTTGCAAAAAAAGGCGGCAAGCTGGAGAAATACCGTTATTGGTTTTTGTTCATACTGGTCGCGATACCGCTTCCCACGACCGGTGTTTGGACAGGCTCCATGGTTGCGGGGCTTTTTGACATCAGAATAAGAACGGCACTGCCTATTATTTTTATAGGCAACTGCGTCGCCGGGCTTTTGGTCTGGGTAATTTGGGGCTTTGCAACCGTATAGTGTTGTGCTATAATCTAACCGAATAAAAAACCCCTTATCAAGAGCGATGGAGGGACGGGCCCAATGAAACCCGGCAACCGGACGATTATGTCAAGGTGCTAATTC
>JAQTSP010000175.1 GCA_028711205.1 Eubacteriales bacterium
AGACATCTGCAGCGTCCGGGGTATCGGCGTCGCGGACAGCGTCAGCACGTCGACGCTGCGTTTTATATCCTTGATGCGCTCTTTGTGCGACACGCCAAACCGGTGCTCCTCATCGATAACGAGCAGCCCTAGGTCACGGAACACGACGTCTTTTGAGAGCAGCCTGTGCGTGCCGATCACGATATCGACCGTACCTGCCCTCAGCTCCTGCAGTATGCGTTTTTGCTCCTTCCCGCTCACATACCGCGACACCGCATCTATCTTTACCGCAAATTCACCGAACCGTTCCAGAAATGTATGGTAATGCTGGCGTGCAAGCAGCGTGGTCGGCACGAGCACCGCACACTGGCGCCCTTCCATCACCGCTTTAAAGCAGGCGCGCATCGCGACTTCGGTCTTGCCGTATCCGACATCGCCTAAGAGCAGCCGGTCCATGATCTTGTCCTGCTGCATGTCCTTTTTAATCTCTTCCGTGCTTGATAGCTGGCCTTCGGTCTCCTCGTATGGAAAATTGTCTTCGAACTGCTTCTGCCAGAGCGTGTCCTCGCCGTACACGTATCCCTTTTTGCCCACACGCTCGCTGTATATCGACACGAGGTCTTCGGCAAGCTCTTTGATCGCGCTTTTAACCCGCGCCTTTGTCTGGCTCCACTCTTTGCCGCCGAGTTTAGAAAGCTGCCCGCCTTCGCCACCCATGTATTTCTGTACGCGGTCCATCTGGTCCGTCGGTATGTAGAGCTTGTCTCCGCCCCTGTATTCAAGCGCCATATAGTCGCGCGAGATTCCCTGAACCTCTTTGTTGACAAGCCCTAAAAACATGCCCTTGCCGTGAACATCGTGCACGATCATGTCGCCGGTTTTAAGGTCGGAAAAGATATCCGGCTGTCTTTTTCCTGCCCGCCTCTTCTTTTTCGCAAATCCGTATATCTCGCGCTCGCCCAGAAAATAGGCCTTTTGCGTCTGAAACTCGAACCCCGATAACAGCCTGTCGGGATACACAGCCGCCTCGCCCGCCTGAAGGCCGCGCCCGTCTTTGATGCAGGGCACGAAAAGTCCGCTGTCGGACACCTCATACGAGAGCTTTTCCGCCTTCTGGGCGCTGCCGCACATCAGATACACGCGCCAGCCGTTTTTGATGCGTGTTTTCACATCTTCTTTGAGCAGATCCAGCTTTTTATTGTATGAAAGCGCGGCCCTCGCATGAACGTTCACTTCACTGACGGCGCCGAGACCCGGCGACTTGTCAAGCACGCAGAAATCGAGCGTGTCCATTTTTGCTGCGGCTTTTGTTAATTCGGCAAACGAGAAATAGAGATGCTGCTGATCCTGTGTTCCCTCGTGGTCTTGTATCAGCAGCTTAAGCTTTTCCGTAAAATCTTCATGCCGCTCCTTCGCCGCCTCTTTGACGCGCTTATAGTCGTCGAACATAACGAGTGCGTCTGGTACATAATCGAGCAGACTGCTGCCGCAAAAAGCGTACGCGTAGTTTTCCATATCCTCAAAAAACCGGCCTTCCTCAAGGCTCTCGGCATACGCGCCGAATTTCTGCGACAGCGCATGGCTTATGGGCCGCGCTGATTTGAAATATGCCGCGCCTTTCCCGGCGGCCTGTTCGGAGATCACAAGCTCTATGGCCGGCGTCAAAACGATATGGCTGATGCTTTTTTTGCTGCGCCGCTGCGTGCCCGGGTCAAACTCGTTGATGCTCTCGACGATATCATCAAAAAAGTCGATGCGGTGAGGCGTATTATTCCCCGGGCAAAATACGTCCAGGATCTCGCCGCGGCGCGCGACCTGGCCCGCCGTTTCGACCGCGCCCACTCTTTCGTATCCCGAAAGCACAAACTTCCGTATCAGCTTTTCCGGATCGTATGTGCCGCCCTTTTCTACCGTGATATGCGCGCCCAAAAAATCATCCTTCGGCACGAGCCGTGCCGCGAGCGCCTCTTCACACACGAACGCGACGTTTGCAACGCCCGAAACAAGCCGTGACATGGCGCTGATACGCGCGAACATCATCTCGCGGCTTCTCGCCACCGACGAGCGCAGCTGAAGCGCCCGTTTTGGTATATGTACAGCGCCTTCATGCGCTTCCGCAAGCGACTCCGCCTTGTCCTCATTGGCGCATACAACGATAACCGGGCGCGCCAAGGCCTCCGACAGCGCGGCCGCCATGTGCGGCTTCAAACTTTCGGGTACACCAAAAATCGAGCAGGGGACATCCCCTGCCCGTATCAATTGTTTCAGCTTTGCGAATTCCTCCAGCATCGCTATATGTGCGGTTATCTGCATATGTTTAACCTTATATTTTAGTTGAAGCGGTTCTGCGCCTCGTATACACCCTGTCCGATGATCGCCTCCACCGCATCGGCGGCCATTTTAAGCGCCTCAAACGCCGCCTGTTTATCGGCGTATTCGCCGAGAACGTGGTCGGTAATCTCGCCTTGAGGCTTGCCGATGCCCACGCGGACGCGCACAAATTCGTCCGTCTGGAGATGATAAATGACCGATTTCATGCCGTTGTGCGTACCCGCGCTGCCCTTTGCCTTGATGCGCACAACGCCTTCTTTCAAGTCGATATCGTCGTATATCACGATCAGTTTGTCCGCGCCGATGCCAAGCGCGTGGGCCATCTCCCTCAAACTCTCGCCTGAATTGTTCATGTACGTCTGCGGCATCGCCAGGAGCACTTTCTTTCCTTCTATGATACCCCGGCCAAGCCGCGCTTTATACATGTGCATGCGCGTGGATATCTTGTGCCTGCCGGCCAGTATCGACACAACATCAAACCCCGCGTTGTGGCGCGTGTGTTCATATTGGCTGCCCGGGTTGCCGAGCCCTATGATATAATAGTCGCTTTTCAGATTTGCGGCAGGCTTCTTGCGAAATCCAGCAGATCCGAATAGTCTCCTTTTTTGCATTCCGGTACCTTCTCAATATCCCCGATCACATGGTCCAATACCAAAAAACCTTCGAATCCGAGCGCGGCGGCGCTCATGTCGTCCCTGACATCGTTGCCAACGATATAACATTCATCGGCATCAAGGCCCATGTGATCCAGTATTTCCAAAAAATAATTTGGGTTGGGTTTGCAGTAACTCGAATTATTATAATACGAAATA
The DNA here is from genome assembly GCA_028711205.1 of Eubacteriales bacterium. Lineage (GTDB taxonomy): Bacteria > Bacillota > Clostridia > Christensenellales > SZUA-584 > JAQTSP01. The sequence goes on from JAQTSP010000175.1 coordinate 3,123, forward strand.
TATTCAAAATCGTTTGGGGAGAGCCCGGCCCACTCGACTCTCTGGTCTGTCGCGATGGGCGGAAAAAGCGGGTTTGTCGCAAGTACGAGCCGGTATCCTTTATCTTTTAACTCTTTGATGGATTCTTTAACCCGCCCGTCCATGCGCGTGCACTTCCTGACCTGCTTATACTCGTTGCGGTAAAAACGTTCCATATGCGGCATCAGATCGTCCGGCGCCGCGCCCGACATGTCCTCTATCGCCTGAAAAAAAACGTCCCTGTTGTTTGCTCTTCCGTCGTTTTGCATCATTTCGTATATGGCTTTTTCAAAAATCCCTTCTCCGCGGTTTTCACAGATCCTGTCAAAAAAACCGCTTTTTTTGATAGCGCCGAAATACAGCCTGGAAAACGCGTCCATGTCAAGCGGCAGCAGCGTTCCGTCAAGGTCAAAGAAGAATGCCTTCCTCATTCGCCTCTCCTTCTTTTCGCCCAGCCTTCAATGTTCTTTTGCCGGCTTCGAGCGATACAGAGCGCATCACGCTCCACATCGTGCGTCACCGTGGAGCCCGCCGCGATATACGCGCCGTCGTCGATCGTGACCGGCGCGATCAGGTTTGCGTTGCAGCCCACGAATACGTTTTTGCCGACGACCGTACGGCTCTTCTTCTGGCCGTCGTAGTTGACAAACACAACACCGCATCCGATGTTTGATCTTTCGCCGATCTCTCCGTCGCCGATGTACGACAGGTGTGACACCTTCGCGCCGTCTTTGATCAGGGCGTTTTTCACTTCCACAAAATCACCGACGCGGCACCCGCTGCCGACAACGCTGTTTGGCCTCAGATACGCGTACGGCCCGATCGTCGTGCTGTCGCCGACGGTCGACTCGAGTATGACAGAGTTCTGCACGGCCGTACCGCTGCCGATACGGCTGTCCTTGATGCGGCTTCCGGGGTAGAGCACCGAATTGTCGCCGATCGACGTATCCCCTTCAAGCACAACACCCGGGTATACGACTGTATCCATTCCTATTTTGACCCCTGCGTCGATATACGTGTTGTCGGGGTCGATGATCGCAACGCCTTCCCTCATCAGCGCCGAGTTGATCCGCTGTCTGAGCTGTTTCGCCGCTGCGGCAAGCTGTACCCTGTCGTTGACGCCTATGCATTCCGCCGGGTCTTCGCAAAGGACAGCCTCAATCCTGTGCCCACAGCCCGCGATATACGCCACACAATCGGTCAGGTAATATTCGCCCTGGGCATTGTCATTTTTTAATTTTTTAAGCGCTTCTTTGAGCAGCGGGACGCTGAAACAATAGACCGATGCGTTGACCTCGCATATCTCAAGCTCTTCATCCGTCGCGTCTTTATGCTCCACGATACACGCGACACCGCCGCCGCTGCGAACGATGCGTCCGTATCCGAAAGGATCGCTCACGACCGCCGAGAGAAGACACGCGCCAAGTTTTTCCGCAGCCGCTTTGGCCGCGATCTTTTTCAGCGTCTCGGCGCGGATCAGCGGCATGTCGCCCGCGACGACGATCACATATCCGTCGCCCGTCAAATACTCTTCTGCCGACACCACAGCATGCCCGGTGCCAAGCTGTTCAGCCTGGACGGCATACCGTACGCTGTCGCCAAAGGCTTCCTTCACCTTTTGCGCGTCGTTGCCGACAACAAGCACGGGCGGTGTGCCCGTCACTTCTTTGGCCGCATCGACGACCCACGCCGCGAGCGCCTTGCCAGCGATGTTATGCAGCACCTTGGGCCGGGAGGACTTCATGCGCGTTCCCTGTCCGGCCGCCAAAATAATACAATCTGTTTTCATTGCTTATCTCCTAAACCACGCCCCATAACCGATGGTTTTTCGGGACGCCGTCATAATTTGCCGTCCCATAGATATTAGTTGATTATCACGCATGTGTCAATGCGCGGCCGTCAACAACCGCTCCTGCCAACCACGCCGGAATAAAAAGCGGCCT
>JAQTSP010000176.1 GCA_028711205.1 Eubacteriales bacterium
TGTGATGCGTATGCGTTTTTCCGCGTCTCCCACTTTGATATCGACATAGCCGCCTTTGCACAGCGGCAGGTCAAATTGCGATATCTGATATGCTTTCGGAAGGTCAGGATAGTAATATCCCTTTCTGTCCATCTTCGAAAAGTTCGCTATCTGGCAGTTGGTCGCAAGGCCCGCTTTGGCCGCAAACGCCACAACCTTTTCATTGAGCACCGGAAGCACGCCCGGCATACCCGTGCAGACGGGACAGCAATGCGTATTGGGCGCGCCGCCGAATTCATTCTTGCAGCCGCAGAATATCTTGGTGTTTGTCGCCAGCTCGACATGCACTTCAAGGCCGATGACGGTTTCATAACCCATCACATGCCACCTCCCGCGAACGCCGGTGCGCCGATGGCCGGCGACGTCTGTTCGAGCGCGTACGCCACGCTCAGCATCGTTTCCTCTCCCATCGGCCTCGCGATCAGCTGTATGCCTATCGGCAGCCCCTGGGCGCTCAAAGCACACGGTACAGACACCGCCGTGAGTCCCGCGATATTGACAGGGACGGTGTATATGTCGGTCAGGTACATCTGCATCGGGTCGCTTTTTTCGCCCGCGAAAAACGCCGGCGTCGGCGCTGTCGGTGACAGTATGCAGTCGTATTTTTCAAAAAGACGGTCAAAGTCCTGCTTGATCAGCGTCCGCACTTTTAGCGCCTTTAAATAGTATGCGTCATAATAGCCGGAGCTTAACACATAGTTGCCAAGCATCATACGCCGCTTGACCTCGGGCCCGAAGCCCTCGTTGCGCGTCTGTATGTACATGTCGACGATACCGTCGAAATCCTTTGCCCGATATCCGTACTTGACGCCGTCGTACCGTGACAGGTTGGACGTCGCCTCGGCGGACGAAATGATATAGTAAGACAGCAAAGCGTACGCGAAGGTAGGCAGCGCCGTTTCCTCGACGATGGCGCCAAGGCTCTGCATCGTGCTCACCGCTTTGTCCACCGCATCCTTGACGTCGCTGTCAAGCCCGGCACCGAAGTATTCTTTCGGAAGGCCGATACGCATGCCTTTTATGTCTTTGCCGATCGCGCGTGTATAGTCCGGATAACCGATGTTCATCGATGTGGAATCGCGTTTGTCATATCCGTATATGGTGCCCATCGCAAACGCCGCGTCTTCGACCGTTCTTGTCAGCGGACCGATCTGGTCGAGCGACGACGCAAAAGCGACAAGGCCGTACCGCGACACCGCGCCGTAAGTCGGTTTCAGCCCGACGACGCCGCAATACGACGCCGGCTGGCGTATGCTGCCGCCCGTGTCGGATCCCAGCGCGAACGATGAAAACCCTGCGGAAACGGCCGCCGCGCTGCCGCCGGAAGAACCGCCGGGTACTCTCCTCAGATCCCATGGATTCGCGGAGGCTTGAAATGCGCTGTTCTCGGTCGACGAGCCCATCGCAAACTCGTCAAGGTTGCTTTTGGCGAGCGTGATGATGCCTTTGTTTTGAAAAAGTTCAATGACATGCGCGTCATACGGCGGGACAAAATTCTCGAGCATTTTTGAAGAACACGTTGTCTTCACGCCTTTTGTACATATATTGTCTTTGACGATGACAGGAATGCCGTCAAACACGCCTTTTTGCTTTCCTCCGGCGCGTCTTTCGTCGGATGCTTTCGCCTGCGCGATCGCCTCATCCGCGCAGACACAGTTCAGCGCTTTGACGCCCGGTTCTTTTTCCTCTATCCGGCCAATCAGCGAGGTGACGAGCTCATACGCGCTCAGTTCTTTTTTGCCGAGCGCGTCCATCATCTGCTTCATCGTGAGTTCGTATGCTTTCAATGCGTCACCTCATTCAACAACTTTCGGAACGATAAAACACCCGTTTTCTTTTTCGGGCGCGTTCATCGTCAGCAGTTCGTTGTCCATGCTTTCCTTGACAACATCCGCTCTTTGCACATTCTCGATCCCCTGTATATGCGCGGTCGGCTTAATGCCCGATGTATCAAGTTCGTCTAACTTCTGTGCCGTTTTCAAGACCTCCTCAAGATGATGCTGATACTGCCTTTTTTCCTGATCACTAAAGCTCAGCCTGGAGAGTGCCGCTATTTTTTCCACTTCCGAAATTGGGACGCGCATTTTGTCCTCCTTGTTCAGCTCAATTCATAAATATATGTTGCGTAAAAACCGTCATCCGCGTTGTCTACGAAATAGATAAAATACAATGTTCCGGTTTCTGGTGCCGTTGCGAAATCTGCCGTGCAGGATAGCGCAAGCTGGCTTGGCATATCGCCCGTTGTGATGTCATATGCGTACAATCCAAAATCGTATCCGCTCTCTGCGCCATCACTCATTGCTTCGGTATAGTAGACTTTATTGCCGTTGCGCGAAAAACAAAAGTCGACGATATCCGCGCCTTCGACGATGTATGTTTCTTCCCCTGTTTCTATATCACATAACTTCAAGCTCGTCAATACCTGTTCATCTTCAGACGAGGATGCCGACACCATCTCAAGCACAAGCATCGTCTTGCCGTCGGACGACAGTGAAAAATCGATGCCCTCTGTCACAACACGGCGCGTATCGCTTATCTCATAGATAACACCGGCGTCTCCGGCATAATTGTCCGCGAAAAACAGCCGCCCGTCCGATACGCCGAGATATCCCTCAGACCCGGCTTCCTCTTCCACCGCATCGATATCAAAACTGCCGTCGGTCTGGAACGTGCATGACATCATCTGCATCGAGCTGTATCCTGTCATCGCGTACAGCGTATTGTCCACATCCGACCAGGCAAACGCCGCTGTCTGGCTGCCGAACCCCTCTTCACCGAGGTTGATAGGCGTTTCCGTATCAAAATCATACACATAAAGCACGCGGTTTTCGATTGAAACGTCCAGAATGCATATGTATCTGCCGTCAGCCGAGAACGCAACCTGGTCGATCGCGTAGAAATCCGCTATATTGATGTTTTGTATACGGCCGTTCGGATCGAGTATCCAGAGCTTCTCGGACAACTGATAGCTGTCCTGCTCGAGTGCGGGTTCTTCGGGCTTATATCTTCTCGAAAACGCGATATGCCCGTCGGCCGCGGTCGCAAGATACTTGCCGTTTTGCAGGAGCAGCGGCGTGTCGATGATAATGCCGTCTTTCATGATCACGTTTTTATCATCGGCTATTGAATAATCGACATTGTTCGCATTGTCGGGCAGCGCGTTTTTTTCGAGCGCAACGACATAAACAATATTATCCGGCAAAACAGACGACAGTGTCATGTTTGCCGTTTCCATAAACGACTCCGCTTCGTCCTGTGTGTCAAACGGCTCTGAGATCAGCAATCTGTTTATCGAATCAGAGCATAAAACCGGCATCATATCGATGCTGTCCGGCCATGTGCCTTCCTGATGCTCATAGAAGGAATTGGACACGCAGAAATATTTTGAGCCAGCGTTCTCGCTGCCGGGCGTGAGCCTGATGATCAGGTCTCCCTCCGATTCCTCAACGCTGAATACAGCGCTTTGCGACAGCTGTATATAGATAATAAGCGAATCGTCGTCGGCAGGGACCTCTCTGAAAAGGCCAAGCACAAAATCGGACAACGCCCATGACGGATCCTCTTTATAATCCCAAAAACTGATATTTTCAAGCCTGACCATGATCCTTTGCGGCTGATCTAACTGTACAATTTCGTATTCCGGAAGCTGTGTCAGCTTGGTTTCGGCATAGCCGGCTTCCCGGCTGCCACTGAGAAGGGATAATGTAACAACAGTCTGGTCTCCGTCTGCGGAAATATCGATCTCTTTTAAGTTGATGTTTTCAGCAGCACCGGAAACACCGCCCGTCGCAGTAAGGCTGGGCGTGCCTGTTTCGGCCTGCTTATCCTCCTGAGCAGAGCAACCAAAAAGCAATCCGGCCGATATAAATATTAAAAAGAGCAATCTGATTAATTTCCCCAAACCCGCACCTCTTAACAGGCAATTATCTTTGCAGCGTGTTCCTCTGCTTTTGCCTTTATTTCATCAATATCCGCATAAGTGATTTTCCCGTTTTCATAGAGTATATCGCCGCCGACCATCGTTAATACGACATCCGCGTCGCTTCCACTGTATATCATGTGGTTTAAAAGGTCAGCTCCCGGGCAATACCTTAAACCTTCCGTGCTCAGAACGATTATATCCGCTTGTTTACCTGGCTCGAGGCTGCCTGTCACATCGCCAAGCCCGAGTGCCTTTGCCCCATTGACCGTCGCGATCTTTAAGGCGGCCTTCGCCGGAATCAGCGACGGATCCTGACACACGCCTTTCTGCAGCAGCGCCAGCAGCGTCATTTCCTCCATCATCGAGAGGTTGTTGTTGCTCGCGGCGCCGTCCGTCCCGCAGCTGACATTCACGCCGTGTTCCAACATTTTTGAGATTCTTGCGATACCGCTGCCAAGCTTGAGATTGCTCCCGGGGCAGGACATCACGCTGGCATGCTTTCTGGCCATGATCTCCATGTCGCGTTCGCTGACCCAGACACAATGCGCCGCCATGACAGGCACATTCAAAACATCCAGTTCGGCAAGAAGCTGTATCGGCGTTTTGCCGTGGCGCGCGATGCAGTCGTTGTGTTCTCCGATCGTTTCGGATATATGGACGTGTATGCGTGATCCGAGCTTCTCGGCCGTGTCGCGCACCTTTTTAAACAACCCCGGGCTGACGGTATACTCGGCATGTGGACCGATTGCCGCGCCGATTCTCTCAAAGTCTTTGACAAAGTCAAAAAACGCGGCTGCGTCGTTTAAACGTCTTTCGCCGTTGCCGTCTGTATCGATCACCGCGGACGCGATCAGCGCGCGTATGCCCGAATCGTTTGCCGCCCGTGCGATGTCTTTCGTAAAATTGTACATGTCCGAAAAGCATGTGACGCCGCCGCGTATGAGTTCGGCAATGGCCAGCATGCTTCCCCAGTACACCGCGTCGGATGTCAGCTTTTCTTCCGCTGGCCATATCTTGTTCTGCAGCCAATCCATCAGCGGCATGTCGTCGGCATAACCGCGCAAAAGGTTCATCGGAACGTGCGTATGCGTATCGACAAAGCCGGGCGCGATGATACCGCCT
>JAQTSP010000177.1 GCA_028711205.1 Eubacteriales bacterium
CACAAAAAGACTTGAGAGAAGTCCAGACCGCTAAAGCGGCCATCGCGGCCGGCTTGAAGTCGCTGCTGCATCACGCGCAAAAAGACATCTCGGACGTCAGTAAGATATACCTGGCCGGCGGTTTCGGCAATTATATGGACGAGCAAAGCGCGATACGTATTGGCCTGCTGCCACGCGAGGCGTTGGGGCGTATACAGACGATCGGCAACGCAGCGGGAGCAGGTGCGATTATGGCGCTTTTGAACGAACAGTACAAAAATATGAGCGCGCAGATCGCCAAGTCCGGAGAACACGTCGAGCTTGGGCACAACCCGTATTTTTCCGACCAGTATATCGAAAATATGATCTTCCCGGGCCGGTAAATTCAATTATCGTATCGAAATAGCCACATAACAGACGGATCATCAGCATCGTATTACCGCATTAATTTCTTGCGTATCCATCATAAACCAAAAAAAATATAAAATATCAGAATAGTTATTGACATATGTTCAAAACTACTCTATAATCAGTTATGGGTATAAGCCAATAATTATCGCATAAGCTAATACTGTGTTATTAATTAAAAGGGAGTGTGTTGAGATGCCGGGAAGAGATGGAACAGGCCCAACCGGTCAGGGACCTGCAGGCGGCAGAAGAGGCCAAGGCCAAGGCAGGATGGGCGCAGGCCCCAGCGGTTACTGTGTATGTCCGAAATGCGGCGCAAAGGTGGTCCACCGGCCGGGGATTCCCTGCAGCGCGGTCGACTGCCCGCAATGCGGGGCTAAAATGGTCAGAGGCTGATAAATGGATAAACAGAAAAACGGAAAAACAGGAGGTGAATAAAATGCCGAGAGGAGACGGAACGGGCCCTATGGGAATGGGGCCGATGACGGGACGCGGCGCGGGCTATTGCACGGGCTATGCGGCGCCCGGATTCGCGAATGGCGGATTTGGTATGGGCCGCGGACGCGGTTTCAGAAGGATGTACCATATGACGGGGCAGCCGGGCTTTATACGCTATGGCTATCCGGCAGGCGCGGGTACATATGACACTGTTGATGAAAAGCAGGTGCTTGAAAACGAGGCCGCATATCTTAAAAAACAGCTTGCGCAGGTACGCGAAAGGCTTGATGGCCTTGACAAAGGATAATCGGTTAAAGAAGAGGCAGAGGATTTTCCTGCTTCTTTTTGTATGACTTTGCCTGTATAATAAATGCCCCCGGCCGGGGGGCATTTATTATACCTGTCTATGACCCGCTCAATTCGACGTTGAGCTCAAACGTGCTGCCGTCTCGTTCGACCGTGATGGTGACAGTGTCGCCCGGCAGATGCGAATAGAGCTGTTCTTTTAGTTTGAGTATTGTGTTGACCTCTATGCCGTCGACCTTGGTGATGATGTCGCCGACGTCAAGGCCCTTCTCGTAAGCGTCCGACGACTCATCGATACTATAGACATATACGCCGTATTCCAAAGTCAGGTCTTCATAACTGTAGTAGTTTAACAGCTCTTTATCGATGACCGATACGCCAAGCTGTGCCTGCTGAAATTCGCCCGTTTCGATGATCTGTTCGATGATCGGTATGGCGGCGTTGATCGGTATCGCGAACCCCATGCCTTCACTGCTTGTCAGTTTATAGGTATTGATGCCGACCACCTGGCCGTCAAGGTTGAGGAGCGGTCCGCCGCTGTTTCCTGAATTGATCGCCGCGTCGGTCTGGATAAGGTTTTCCGCGATCTGTGTGTCGCTGATAAGTATGCTTCTGTCAAGTGCGCTGATGATGCCCGCGGTCATGCTTCTTGTGTATTCCAGCCCAAGCGGATTGCCGATCGCGATCGCGACTTCGCCGACGGATACGTCGTCGGAATCACCGAGATTTGCCGCGGTCAGGCCGCTGGCATCGATTTTGATGATCGCCAGGTCCATGCTTTCGTCCGCGAACAGCACTTCGGCGTCGTATTCCGAGCCGTCTATCAGCGTGACGGTGATGGACGTGGGGTTGCTTGAGACCACATGCTGATTGGTGAGTATCAGCCCGTCGCTGCTGACGATGACGCCTGTGCCGATGCCCTCGACTTCGAAGCTCTGCCGGTACATCTCAATGGTTTCGATCGTTCTGACGCTGACGACAGAGGGCATCACCGTTTCCGCAATGCTCTGTACCGCTGTTGAATAATCTGTCGTGACCAGATTGACCTCGTTATATGTTGTTTCCTGTACCGAATCGTCGCTCTCCGCCGTACTTGTATCAAGTTCGAGTGACGCGGTATAGCTTTCAAGCTCTGCCGATATGGCTTCATCGATATAATCCTCTGCCGATGCGGTAAGCGCTGTGCCGTTTGATCCGTATTCAAGGTACAGGCTGACCGCGCCGCCGCCCAAAACAGAGCCTATGATCGCTCCGACGAGTATCAGCACAAAGACTCTTGCGCCTTTGGGCCCTTTTTTTTCTTTTGGCTGACCAACATTTGGGTCATAACCTTGTCCTGCATTGTTATTGTAAGCGTTGTAATCCATTGTATCTCCCTCCCGCTTTGTTAAAATTTTTATCATTTCACTGCTTTGCCAGTGTATATCGTCAAGATAACGCGAAGTTCACAATCTCATGAAGCATTTATTAACATTATTATAGCAAAAAGAAAGCGCCAGGTGTATATTTTTCTGTTAACGATGGCCTCCGCCCGGATTGTTCATCATGTTGCCGCCGCCTGTTGCGCCGGAGCCGACGCTGGTGATGATACTTGATACCGTGAAGGTGGAGACCTCGCTGCCGCCCGAATATGTGCCGCCGGTATAAAGGCCGTTGGTATCGGCGCCGGACGCGTTGCCGCCCGAATAGACGGTGTACGAGGCGCCGTTTTCAAGGCCGGGCGAAGAGAACACGATGGACTGATATTGCTTAGCGGGCGCGAAAGTCAGCAGTTCTTCGCCGTCTTCGGTTTCGATGTGGATGAGCGTGCCGGCCGACTGTGTCGAATCGCAGGTCATGAACAGCGAATACTGCGCGGACGAGGTGCCGGGGGCAAGGGCCATGCCCGAGCTGCCGACAGCAACGAGAAAGCCGCCGTCCATCTGGAACGAAACGAAATCGAGCGGTCCGTTGCCGCTGTCCGTCGGGCCGTTGACGATCACGGTACCGTCCGTCATCGTAACAGTGCCGTTCGCATCGATACCGTCGCCGCCCGCGTTGATGACGACATATCCGCCGCCGATATCAAGCGTGTAGTCACCGCTGCTGCTGAAATCGTTTTGCCCCGGCCGCCCGTCGACCGATGAGCTGTCGTTGCCGCCCGCTGTATTGATGCCGTCGTCGCTTGCGGTAATATCGGTATTTCCGCCGTCGATCGTGATCGCTGCGCTTTCGATGCCCTCGTACGATTTTGTGATGGTGATGTCGCCGCCGCCGATGCTGAGCGCCGTGCCTGAATGGATGCCGTCATCGCCCGAGCTGATCGCGATCGTGCCGCCGCCTATCGTGATGCTGTCGTTGGTATGTATCGCGTCGTCTGACGAATCAATGCTGATCGTACCGCCCGTGATCGTGATATCCACGGCCGCCTTGATGCCCTTGGCGCTGTCGCCGCTCTCATCATCGCCCCAATCGCCCCAGTCGCTGCCGGTGCTGCTGCCCACGCTTCCGCCGCCGGAGGATATCGTGATATCACCGCCGCTGATCAGCACGCTTGTCTCGGCCTGAATGCCGTCCAGGCCCGCCGTGATATCAAGCGTGCCGCCTTCAATGGCGATATAGCCTTCTCCGTCGTCGGTGCCGTTGCTCGATTCGATACCGTCGGCTGCCGCCATGACCGTGATGGTGCCGTCTTTGACGGCGACGCAGTCCTTGCCTTTCAGGCCGTCAGACGCGGCGGTGACGGTGATGGCGCCGCCCGTTATTTTCAGGTCGTCCTTGCTCTGTATGCCGTTTTGATAGTTCGCGCTGATGGTGAGCGAACCGCCGCCGTTGATCGTCAGGTCGTCTTTACTGAATATCGCGGCGCTTGGCTCTTCCTCTTCCGTGTCATCCAGTACGTAGTTGCTGCCGTCCGTGACACTGTTATCTGTCCCGTCCGCCAGTATCAGTATCACCTTATCGGCGCTTTTGATATAAATGGGTGCGCTTGTCTCACAGGTGATTGACGCCCCGTTGAGTACCAGCCTGACGATGTTATCATCCGCGGCGTCGACGATGACCTGCCCGTCGCTCAATGTACCGCTCAATACGTATGTGCCTGCAGCTGTGATGGTGACAGTACTGCCGCTGACCGCCGCGCCATCTTTGTCGGTCTCTGCCGAATCGCCGTTTAACGTGATAGCGATGGCGTCTGTGCTGCTCCAGCTGTCGTCGAGATCGTCGCTGTCATATTCGACCGAGATATCAAAATATGTGCTGTTGACTGTTGTGACGCTGTCTTCTGACCCATCGGTGCTGCCGGCCGCATCACTGGTTGTTGCCGGATCCGTGCCGTCAGAATTATTGGACGTACAGCCGGATATGACCGGAACGCACAATAATATAATAAGCATTACGCATAATATTGTCTTTTTTGTTTTCTTGATTGCCATTGTTTTTCCTTCCTTTGCGGCGAGACGCCGCTTTAAGTTTTCGCAGTGTTGATAAAAAATTATACACCTCAATTAATAAAACCGCCACCTCATTCCGGCTCATGTATAAAACAGCGCGCTTAAGATGTTGTATCCAATGATGAGCGAAACGATCATGAGTATGGCGAATATGATGGCCGCCGCTCTTTTTATAATACCTGCCATATCTGCCAGACTCCCTATGCCGCGTATTCGCCGTCGTAACTGATCATCGCGACGCTCGTGACGCCGTCCAGCGCGTCCAGTATGTTGACGATAATGCTTTTGTCCGCTTTGGCCCTAATCTCAACAGTCAATTCATAGCTCCCCGGCGTCTTTGTTTTTGATTTGATCTTGTAGGCGCCGATATGTTTGCCGAGCGCCTGAAATACCATGTTTTCTGTTTCATCGTTATTGTAGCCCACCACCAGCAGATACGGTTCGTTGCGGACGTTGAGTTTTGAAAATATGTACAGCA
>JAQTSP010000178.1 GCA_028711205.1 Eubacteriales bacterium
TAGTATTATGGCATTAACAATTTCTTTGCAGTACTCTCAATTATTATAAACCCGGCTTAAAGACCTTATCATCGCCTTCATCTCGTTTTTCAAGCTGTCCGGCGCTATGACTTCCGCGTCATCGCCGAATATGGTCAGCCATGAGCTAAACCCCGGGCTCACACGCACATTGACGGAGATAGAAAACCATCCGTCCCGAATATCCGAAACCGCCACATCAAGGCCGAATCTGTCAAACACAGCCGTCGCGAGCGTTTCGCGGAACCGTATCCGCACGTTCTGCGGCTTCCCGCCGAACATGCTGAACACGCTCCTGTGGTATTCGTCATAATCGATATAATTCTTGTATTCGGACACCTCGGCGATGCCTCTTTGCGGCTCGTCCAGCACCTCGATCTTTGTCATCCTGTCCACCCTGTAGTGCGACAGATTATCATATTTATCGATATTGCAAACAAGATAATACGCATCCTCGAACCACATCAGCGTATACGGACTCGCTTTATAGCGTTTCCCCTCTTTTCTCAGCCGCAGCGTCTTGTCCGGAAGATATTCAAAATACAGAAACGATATCTTTTTGTTCGTGTTTTGCGCACGCACGATCTTGTCGATGTTGTAGTAGATCTCTTCGTTCTTTGTCTTGAGTGCCCGAGCCAGCTCGAGTCTTTGCCGCAGTATGGCCGACTGCGCGTCGCTGAAAAGCCCGCCAAGTTTGTCAATCAGCTCTTTTGATTTTTTCTGCGTGATGAATTTGGCAGCGGATACAGCGCTCGCGCAGATTTCTGCCTCCGCAATCTCCATCGTTCGTTCGCCGAGGAAGTACGCCGCACCTCCGTCGGTCGTCTTGACGATATCATACCCCAGGTCCCTTAGCAGGCTGATGTCGGTATATACCGCCTTGCGTTCGGCCTCTATGCCGTTTTCTTTTAAATACTGCAGCATATCGGTCATTTTTGACGGATGCTGTTCGTCCGTATATCGTTCAAAATATTTCACCAGCAGCAATAGTTTGGCGCGTTTTGGATATTCCCCCATATCATCCTCCAAAGAATCATCGTTGACATTCATCTATGTATGCATCATAATTATACCATATTTATACTGACAGGAGAAATACCAATGCCGCGCAAGGACGCCAGTTTTCAGATAAATAAAAAAAGCCTCTTGACTGCCGCTCTGATCATATTTCTGCTGATCGTCGTTTCGTACTGCCTGACGCTCTTTGTGCCGCCCGGCAGTTATCAAACGATAACGGACGAAAACGGCAATGTGGCCATTGAGGCCGGCTCATACGCCCAAACGGGCGATGCTGGTGAGTATCCCGTTTACAATATCATATTGTCGATATTCAAGTCGTTTGCGCCCGGCGGCGATGTCAATATCATCATGATCGTCATCATGCTTTTCATACTTCTGATCGGCGGGTCGTTTACGCTTCTTGACAAATGCGGCATATTACGCGCCGTGATTGCAAAGATCGCGGCAAAAATGATGGGAAGAAAATATCTGCTGATCGCCGTCATCTCTTTTGTATTCATGTTCCTCGGTTCTTTTTTCGGTATACTGGAAGAGATCGTGCCGCTGATACCGCTCGTTGTGGGGCTTTCATACATGCTCGGCTGGGACAGCCTGATGGGCCTCGGGCTCTCTCTTCTTGCCACCAGCTTCGGGTTCGCGGCGGCGCTGTATAACCCGTTCTCCATCGTCATCTCGCAGCAGCTTGCCGGCGTACCCGTCTATTCGGGCACGCTTTTGCGGCTTGTGTTTTTTGCCGTCATTTACGGCGTTCTGCTGCTGTTTCTGATCAGATACGCGAAAAAGCTGGACAAAAACCCGATGTGCTCTTCTGTGTATATTGAAGATACCGCAAGAAGGGAAAAATACAGGATGACGCCGGCTGAGATCAAAGAAGCGGCGCAGTTCAATAAAAAACCGCTCGTTTTTGTCGGCGCGCTTTTGGCCGTCATGTTTGCGTATCTTGTTTCGGCGCCTTTTCTTGGGATTGCCGACTATTCGATGATCGTAATCGCGGTCATTTTTATACTGGCTGCCACGGTCGGAGCTAAGCTTGCGGGTTACAAATCGACCGCGAAGACGTTCTTTTCGGGCATGCGCGACATCGCGCCCGGCATACTGCTGATACCGATGGCCATGGCGGTATCGACGATTATCCGCGACAGCGGCATACAGGATACGCTGCTGTATTACAGTTCTTCGGTGATATCGAACGCAAGCCCGTACGTCAACATCATCATCATATACGCGGCCATATTGATACTCGAATTCTTCGTAGCACAGGCCTCGACCAAAGCGTTTTTGATATTGCCCCTCGTCGTGCCGCTGGCCGCGCTTTCAGGCATCAGCGGGCAGACGGTCGTTTTTGCGTACGCGCTGGGCGACGGTTTTTTGAACGTACTCTACCCCACCAACGCGATGCTGCTGATCGCGCTTGGCCTTACCACCGTCAGTTACCCAAAATGGTTTCGCTTTACGATATGGATACAGCTTTTGATCGCCGCTATCAGCATCGGTTTTTTGATGCTCGCTATCGGCATCGGCTACCATTAATGCGCCCTGTTTTTCAGGGGCATTTCACAGTTTCGCCAATATATTAGATCAATAAAAACACATGAATATGCGATTTTTATTTTGCTTTCGTTCTTTGTCTGATATAATCGTAAAAACGGAGGTTTTTATGGTTTTTGGAATGTCAACAGCATGCTTCTACCCGAACATATATATCGAACAGGCGATAGATATTATTGCTGATATGCGTGTCAAAAATGTGGAGGTCTTTTTTAACTGCATGTCCGAATACAATATGACGTTTGTCAAAGAACTGAAAAAACGCATTGATGATCGCGGCATCAGCGCCTATTCTATTCACGCGCTGTCGCTTCAGTTCGAACCGCAGCTTTTTTCCAGATACCCGAGGGCGCGCGAGGAAGCCTTTGATATCTATAAACAGGTACTGGAAGCGGGTGCGGAGCTTGGCGCGGGCGTCTATGTTTTTCATGGGCCGTCACATGTCAAAAGGGCAAAAAAGATGATACTCGACTACCCATACATAGCGGAGCGCACAGACTGCCTCGCGGATACCGCCAAAGGTTATGGTATCAAGCTCGCGTGGGAAAACGTTCATTGGTGCTGGTACTCAAAACCTGATTTCGCGAATGAACTGCTGGACCGCGTCAATACGGATAATCTTTATTTCACGCTTGATATCAAACAGGCCGCCCAGTCGGGTTTTGACCCGGTTGATTTTTTGGGCCACACAAAAGGCAGGCTTGTCAACATTCATTTATGTGATTATACACACAGCGAAAACGGTATCACGCCGGCGCTTCCGTTTGACGGTATCATGGATTTTGACGCATTTCGAAAAGCGCTTAAAGAAATTGAATACGACTATGCCATGATACTCGAGGTTTACAGCAGCAATTATACAAGCCATACACAACTTCAGGACAACTTCACACACATCGAATCTTACTTTTCATATTAAATCTTAGTTAATATTCTTAACATACCCATTAATTACTAGTTCCATCGTATTGTTATTGTGGTATTATTTTATTAATAATATTTTGCAGGTGACGACCCGAAAAGTTCAGTCATATTAATTGTGATCAATATGCTTGATGAGTATTTTAAAAAATCAATATGAAGGAGGAATACCATGGCAAATAAAAATGTCAAAACGGATGAACCGCAACGCGCATATAAAAACCTGCCTGACGCAAGCGTTCCGTTCGATTCGGTCTTTACGGGCGATATCGAAACAAAGGCGGGCGTGCGCATTGACGGTAACATCAAAGGCAACATCGCCGCGGCGGGGAACGTGATCATCGGTTCGGACGGAAGCGTTGAAGGGACTGTAACCGGCAAGGATATCAACATCGCCGGCAACGTTAACGGCAACGTCAACTCTTTTGGTACTGTCCAGATGCTTGCGGGATCAAAACTGGTGGGTGATCTCCAGGCGGTCAGCGTTGCGATCGAACAGGGCGCTTATTTAAAAGGCATGTGTACGATCACAGACAAAAGAAAAGACAACGCGCATGAATATTTGGGAAAGCTTGAAAACAAAACACAGCCTAAGCCGGCGCAAACCTCATAAGTCAAACGATTGGTTAAACCGGAACAGTAATCACGCTATTATATTACACACTTTTCATAGAACCGCAACCATCCCAGCGACGCTTGCGCCGCCGGGGACCCCGTAAACAAAAAAGCCCTTCATCTCAAGGGCTTTTTGATTTCATTGTACACTTTAGTGTGGTTTTGGGAGCGAAAGCGGACAAAACCAAATAAACCCCCGGCTGTGCCGGGGGAGGGCGATGAGCTTTAGCTTCAAGAAAAATACCTCCGATGTTAAGATGATGAAGGTTTGCCGACCACATCATCAACAAAGGAGGTAGTCCAAATGGACAAAAACAGTCTAGCACATACGATGTGGGAATGTAAGTATCATATCGTGTTTGCGCCCAAATTCAGAAGGCAGGCCATATATGGAGAGCTAAAGAAAGACATCGGGGAAATATTACGGGAGTTATGTGAGAGGAAGGGTATAGAGATTATCGAGGCAGAGTTATGTCCGGACCACATACATATGCTGGTGAGGATACCGCCCAAGTATAGCTTATCCGAGATAATGGGGTATCTGAAAGGAAAAAGCTCGCTGAAAATATTTGATCGGCATGCGAACCTGAAGTACAAATATGGAAGCAGACATTTCTGGTGCAGAGGGTACTATGTAGATACGGTCGGGGAAAATGCGAAGAGGATACAGGAGTATATCCGAAAGCAGCTACAAGAAGATGCTACCGCAGATCAGATAAGCATGAAGGAATACATAGACCCGTTTACGGGTAAGCCAGCGAACAAAGGCAAGAAATAAGGCCGCTTTAGCGGCGGCCTGAGAAAACTATGCGGTTGGCAAACCATTCGATGCGCTTGCAAGCGCATGCCGGTAAAATGCCCTTATAGGGCTAGTGCATACCACCGGCTAAGCCGGTGGTCCTGATT
>JAQTSP010000008.1 GCA_028711205.1 Eubacteriales bacterium
CATCACATTCCTGCAAAATATCACATGGAACTTCTTTTTGAATGGAAAAGTATCCTCTATCAGGTTAAACCTTCTGAATATGACTTCATTTTTAAGCGAATCCTTGACCTGCCATTTGCCGTTCGATATTTTGCTGAAATAGGCGAGTTTCCAGTATGGCGGCACTTTCTTTAAACAATCGTCGTTAAATATACCTGCCTTTGCAGCGTCCAGCGCTTTGATCGAAATATCCGTCGCCAATACTTTTGCATCCCATTTTTCCTTCTGCTCGCTGAGAAAATCCTCTATCAGCATCGCCAGCGTATACGGCTCCTGTCCCGTAGAACATCCGGCGCTCCAGGTGCACAAATCGTTGCGGACAACCGATTTCAGTTCGGACAAGACAACGTCTCTGAAGTACTTGAAGTGTTCCCACTCGCGCATGAAGTATGAAAAGTTCGTCGTTAAAAAATTGATGATCTGGCTCATTTCCCTGCCTGATTTGTCATTGAAGGCATAGTTAAAATAGGATTGATAACTATCAAATCCGTTGTTGACCAAATAATTATTGAGCCTGCTTTCAACCAGTGTCCGTTTCTTGCTCAGATTAATACCGAAATTTTTCCGCAGGTATTCTGTCAGCATGAGAAACTCTTTATCATTGATCTTTATCATTTCCCACCATAAGCCGTGATTGTTCGGGGGCTGCGAAATGCAGCCCCCGGATTTGACGTTTTAATCAATATTTACCGAATTCACTGTCACTCAAAACGATCGTCGGTTTGGCATTGACCGCCTCTTCGTGTTTTGTATCATCCTTGCATTGTTTTTTTGAATCCTGCGCCTTTTTATTTGCCGCTGCCGCGCCCGATCTCAGCTTGAAATTCCCGATAAGGCTCTTGAGCAGTTCTGCCTGGCTCGAGAGCTCCTCGCTCGCGGCGGCGCCCTGTTCGGCTGTCGCCGAATTCGTCTGAACGACCTGGGAAAGCTGTTCTATGCCTCTGTTGATCTGCGCTATGCCGGTCGCCTGCTCGTTCGACGCCACGGCAATACCGTTGAGCAGCTGCGCCGATTCTTCGGCGCCTACAACGATGCTCGACAGTGCGCCGGCTGTCTCATTGGCGATATTCGTACCCATTTCGACCTTCTTGATCGAGCCTTCGATCAGCGCAGTGGTTTCATTCGCCGCGTTTGCGCTACGCGCCGCCAGATTTCTGACTTCTTCGGCGACAACCGCGAACCCTTTACCGTGCGCACCCGCTCTTGCCGCTTCGACTGCCGCATTCAATGCGAGTATGTTCGTCTGGAACGCGATATCGTCGATGACCTTGATGATCTTTGAAATGCTGGACGACGATTCATTGATCTCTTCCATCGACTGCAGCATGCGTTTCATCTTTTCATTGCCGTCGTTGGCGGCATCTCTCGCCTTTGTTGCAAGCTCAGTCGATGTGCTTGCGTTTTCTGCGTTATTCTTTATCTGATCCGCGATCTGCGTAATTGAAGATGAAAGTTCCTCGATCGAACTGGCCTGTTCCGTTGCCCCCTGGGATATCTCCTGGTTCCCGTCCGATACCTGGCTGGTGCCTGAAGCCACCTGGTCCGCCGCCGTATTGATCTCCATCAATATATTGTTCAAAGAATCAATGATCACGTTGATCGAATTCTTCAGCTCGATAAAGTCACCGCGGTATTCCGATGTGATGCCGACATCCAGATTCCCGCTTGACATCTGGTTCAATATAAATGAGATTTCATCAATATAGTTCTTTATGGCATTGATGCTGTTATGCAGGTTGTCGCTGATGCTGGCAAACAGCTGATATATCTCTTGCGTGTCCTCGTCAGGTTCGTCAACGGACATATCGCAAACCAGCTCGCCTTTCGCCAGCCTTTCAAGGTTGACGACCAGCTTGTCGACCTGTTCGGACTGATATTTGCTCTGTTTTTCCGAGACCATGCGTGCCTTTTCAATATCCTTGAACGCCTGGCGCACCTGCGTATCAATCGTCGTTGCCAGCTGCCCGACTTCATCCTTCGTTTTGATTTGAATGACCTTGTCGAGATCACCCGATGCCAGAGCTGTCGCAAGGTTTGCTGTCTGGTTGACCGGTTTACTGATCATTCTGCTGATAATGATGCCGAGCAGTATTGATATCAGCACGCCGCCAACCGCAAATGCCAGTATCATGACGGTTGCGCTCGCCGTGGATGTGGCCGCCGCTTCCTCGTTTAACGCGACGATCTCATTGAGTATTTCTTCGGATGCCAGAAACCGCTGTCTTGCTGTCAAGCTGGCAGCGACGGTCTCTTCGTCAAGTTCTGTGACCGTTGCATCGTCTTCAGATACCCCTGATTCTATCAGCGCATCCCTCTCCTGCGCCATCTCATATACGACTTCGTGCGCAGCGGTCCATTCCTCCCATGTGGGAACAAACTCCTCCCACAACGCCACTTCTTCCGCTGTTTTCGGAAGCGCCTCATATTCACTCCAGGTTTCCTCCGCCGTCACAAAGGCGCTGTCGATATAATCGTACTGCGCTTGCCTGATATCATCATCCGTCATATGATCGTTGATCAGGCCTCTTTCCCCGACAATGACCTTGACCTGTGCATTGTTGATCGTCAGCAATGCCTGAATTGAAGGCAGCCTCGTATTTGCTATCTCATCAATCGATGAATAGCCGACGATACCGATAACGCCGGCAATAATTGCAACAACCACGAATCCGAGTATCAGCTTGGGGCCAATTTTCATATTGACATACCATTTCATAAATATTTCCTCCTATTTAACTTCAACAGTTTCGATTTCCCGGGCTTCTTTTTCATCAAAAAGCTTGATGCAATCCAGCAGCAGTTTCACTTCGCCGCCAATTTTACCGATGCCGCGGATATACTTGTTGCAAATACCCGTCTTTTGGTTCGGCGGCGGAACAACGTCTTCATCCTCAATAGATATCACCTCCGACACCTTGTCCACGATCAGCCCGATGATCAACTCCTGCGTATCGATAACGATGGTACACGTCCGGTCGTTGTAATCAATGGGCTCCTTTTTAAATTTCAAGCGCATGTCAATGACCGGAATGATCTTGCCGCGCAGGTTGATGATACCCTTGATATAATCCGCCACCTCAGGAATTTTTGTGATAGGCTGCCGGCCGATAATCTCTGTCACGTACTCAATTTCAATGCCGTAGATCTCATCTCCAAGATTGAACGTCAAGTACCTGCCGTGCTGCGTATTCTCCTGCTGTTCCAAAAGCTCTTCGCTCATCGTTTCCATGTGTTTGTCTCCTTCTTCCCAATATTAATGTTTATTGCTTACGAAGATCATCTGTTTATTTTCTTCAGATAAATAAATCTACCAGCAAACCTTTAATTTCGTCGACCGTCTCCAAAAGCTTCAGGTTGTCTTTTTGTTCCGTCAGTATTTCGTTTGTCAGCTGGTCGAGCTTCTCGTTGATATTCCTGATCACGACAAATATCTTGTGCTTCCCTCTGGTATCGAATGAATTCGACCGATAGCAGGTATACGAATTGCTGACCACATCGTCGAGCAATTCGGTAATCAACTGCCGGTATTGCTGAAGCTCTTTGATATCCGCCTTCTTCTTTATGATCTCGCCCTGGTCGATGATCCTGTCCTGCAGTTCGCTGATATATTTTTCATGCTGCTCCTCATTGCTGTTTCTTATCTGGCGGCGGAACATGTTCTCCTGGCCGGCGTCCGATTGCTTGTCATAAACCGGATGGCTGTTTTGTGTATCCGCCTCGATTTTCCTGATATCCGTTACCCTCATAACCGCATCTCCGTATTGCATATCGGTCCGCGATGCGCCAAAAGCTTATTTTTTTGTATCGAAAAAAATAGCATTTGGTGCTTTGCGATTTGCATATACCCCCAGCCTTTTTTTTGCCTGGTTCATATTCCGTATCTGTCCTTTGTATTCTTCTTGTTTTTTCTCTGCCAGCCTGTTGTTTTCATTGTTGAGCTTAATAATCTTTCTCAGCGTATCTTTGATACCATTTTTAATGTCAATAATGTCCGGATGATCCAAGCTGGCTCCGCTCTTCTGTTTTAATGCCGGCAGCAACGCATTCAATTCATTAATCTTATGAATGATTGTCTGCATATCTTGAATCTTTGCTTTGAATTCATCTATCTGATCGTTATCAAGCAGCGCTTTGTTTTCTTCCATGATGACAAGCATTTGCTGCAGCAATTCTTTTTTTAAGATGAGCGTTGAAAAGAACGCATCATATTCCTGCCCGTTCATATCTCATTCTCTCGTGTTTCATATGGTATTTTTGTCTTGCATTCTTTGTCGACCTGCATCCATGTATCACGCAGGCCGGAAAGCATATTGATGACCGGTTCAACCGCCTGCCGATCCTTCGACGCATTGATAATGCTGATCCGGCGATAAATATACTCATACAGAGCCATCAGGTCTTTTGATATTGCATAGTGCAGGTCCAGGCTCATGATCAGTTCCATCACAATGTCCTGGGCCCTTTTAAAATTGTTGTTGACCTCTTCGTAATCGCACCTGTCAATCGCCATCTGAGCGAGTTTGAGCTTTTTAACACATCCGCTGTAAAGCATGACGATGAGCTCAACCGGGGTTGCCATCATCACGCCTTGTTTCTTATACTGTTCGTACGGGGTTGACATGACACTCATTAAATACACACTCCTTCTGTCTGTGAATGATGCCAGATTTATGATGAAAATAATGTTTCCAGCCAGGAAGACAGGCTGTTCAGGCTTGCAAGAGCGGTTTCCATCGCGGTAAATTTCGCCCATAAGGCCTCCTCTTTTTCTTTCATACGGTCCTCCAGCTTTTCCTCCCTGTCTTCCGAATCGCTGATTTTCTCTTCAAGAGAATCAAGCGCAATATCCGTCACGCTTTCCGTATAGGACAGTAAAGAATCCGAAATGCGCACAATCAGCCCTGAACCGCTAAAATCATCAGAATCCTGAACAAACAGCGCAAGAACCGTTTCAGGGTCGTCTTCCAGCGCGGCACGCAGCGCGTCTTCATCGACCGTGATCTGCCCGTCAGTGGCATACGATGTGGTTGTCAGCCCGATATCGAAAAGCGACAGCCCAGTCCCCTCGACCGTCGTATAAAAAGCGCTTCTCAGGCTCGACAGCAGCGAAAAAATATACGAATCGTTATGCAGAAGGCCGCTTTTCGCATAGCCTTCCCATAGTTCGATCTCTTTTTCCGTCATCTCTTCCTTCTGGGCATCCGTCAGCGGATCATAGTCACGGTACACTTTCTCATCCAGCAGGCTCTCGAGTTTGGCAACAAGCTCGTTGTACGTTTCAACAAAAGAAACGACTTTTTCCACGGTGCTATTGATATCCTGCGATATCGTAAAAGATATCGACGTATCGGATTCATCCTGCAGCGTATAGGTGATACCGTCAATCGTAAACGTGTTGCTTGATCTAATGACCTCGATGCCTTCAATGCTGAGTATCGCATCCTGTCCTGTGTATGTCCCCTCGGCGATGCCAAACGCGCTGTCCGTCGCCGAGAACGCGTTGCCCGATATATTGACGATCTCCACCGTGCTTTCGCTTCCTGTTGAATCCGACGTGATCTTGAACCCTTCCGTCAGGCTGCTGAACCGCATCGTGACGCCGGCATCGGATGCGTTGATCTCGCTGAACATCTCACCGACCGTACTGTTTTTTGCAAACGTAAACGTAATGCCGTTGATCGAAAAGGAGATCTCATCGTTCTCGTCGAACTCTAGCATGTTTTCAAGTTCAAGCTCCTCAAGCGTTGCATCCGAAGAATATTTTTCACCGGTGAAAACGCCTGTGCTCTTAATTGTCGCCGCTGTCGCCAATTGCGTGACACTGTCAATGGTCATCGCGCATTCGATTGCCGAAGAACCAGCGCTGATCGATACCGCGCTTGTGGTGTCAAGCATCGTTACATCAAAGATGTTGTAGGCGGATGCCGTCATCATATTGGAATCGGACAAGACGCTCAAATATTCCTCGCGGAAAGCCTTGATCAGCGAATTGACTTCACGATACGCCTCCGCCTTCCATTCAAGCTCCGTCGTTTTCTGGTTTTGTCTGCCCACTTTTGATTGGTACGTTGACAGCAATCCCTCCACGATTGATTCCGTATCAAGGCCGGAAGCCAATCCTGACAGCTTCAAATCATTATTGATCGTTAGAGACATAAATCATCACTCCCGTCACTCCGAAATTCTTTATACCGTTTATCCTGCTCCGGCTTATATATGCGCAAAACAGGATACCTTTGAAAGGCTCGCGTTATATATATCCGTTATGTGGCAGTAGTTTCTCAGCCTGCGGCCGGCCTGCGCAATCGTCACCCCGAGCTCTTCGTTGTATTCTCCGTCCTCCGACGGGCAGACGACCTGCACATGCCCGTGCCCGCTGCTGTTATACAGCGCAGTGACCACCGGATGCCCATCGTTGGCAAGTTCCTGTGCCTCTTCTCCGCTGACCTCATACCATCCGTATTTCTCGCCATATTGGTGCAACCATTTATATATGGCGTTGGCCGTCATTTCATTCGCACCGTCATCCGAGTATGTCATAGGTTCACCTGTTTTCGCATTGTAGTAATGCGGTATCTCGGCGCCCATTGCGCTCGTTACATCCCACACGAAAATATTGCAGTACGTATCGCCGGTTCCCTTTTTATTGACTGCATACCGTGCGTTTGTCTCTACCGAAAACTGATCGATCACCGCGCGGTACAAATCGGCGTCTCTGTTATAAATATCACTTGTAATCGCCGGTTCGGCCGGTATTGATGCGGCGGCGGGTATATACCCGGACCCGGACGACAAAATAGATGTTGAAGAAGCTGCCGATGTCTGTAACACGGTATAATCGTCTTCCGATGTATTATAAAGCGCGTTGCCAAGGCTCAAGAGCATCATGTTCGAGCTGCTGCCAGAATACGATGTCAGTAGCGAAGCAAGCAGCATACCCGCTGTATCACCGGAACTGTTGAACAGGCTCGAAAACATATCATAAGCTGCCGTATTTGCTTTCTTGCTGTCCGATGCGTCCGTATTGATTGCATCGGACAGCAGATCACTGAATGATGTTAATGATTCCGTATCTTCATACGCGTCCGCCGTCATCTTCTGCAACAGCATTGTCTGTATCATTCCCACACCGCTTATCGACATTCAATTTCCCTTTCCCGAAAAATATTGGCTTCCCGTATCACGGAAGCCCGAATCTTGTCTTATAATCTTTATCTATGTTGCTGATAAATACCAGTATCTCCGCCACCGCCTGATAGAGCGGCTCGGGTATCTCATCACCCACGCTGAGCCTGCTTAAGACATGCGACAGCTTTTTGTCTTCAACGATTTTAACGTTGTGTTCCCTCGCTTCATCCACGATGCGGTCCGCGACATATCCGCTTCCCACCGCGACGATATACGGCGCATTGTCCGTACTGGCCTCATATTTCAGCGCCGCCGCTTTTCGCATCTCTTTTTCGTCCTGTTTCATATCCGCACATCGACTTTTCCGGTGCTGACTTTTGCCTGCTGCAGCAGGAACTCTTCCGCATTCAGTACCGTAATTTTTCCGGCCAGCTCTTCAATATGTATATCCGTTACGTCATATCCCGTTTTGCCAATTCCCTCTTTCAGCTCATCGACGCCTGATTCAAACTCTTTCATCGCCGATTGATCTTCCAGCCTAAACACCAGCGAAATGCTTTCCCCTTTTGCTTTTATCAGCGCTTCCACGCGGCCGATATACTGTGTGTCAAGCCCCAGCAGTATCAGTATGTTTTCATCCGCTTCTTCTTTTTTTCTTTTATACCGGTATACAAACAGTTCGGCCGTTTTTTGCGTCTGGTCTTTTAACATAAACGGTAACTGAAGACAGGTGAACCGCTTGATTTCACACATCAGCATCAGCTGTTTTTCAATCCTGTCTGCCTTCTGTATAAATGCTTCTTTATTCCTGATATCGTAACGATTCAGCAAAAGCTTTAGCTCTTTTACTTTTTCGGGCATTTCATTGATTACGTTGCGGATCTTCCCGCCCTGATATTTTTCGTCCGGCCGGAAAAATATTGACAGTATCTTCTCTTCAATATTGTTTTGAATTTCCGTGCCGGTCTTTTCAACCGTGCCGTCAGGCGATATATCTGCCTCTTTTTGAGCGGTTGCGTCTGCAGTTTTGGCATACCCCTCCTGCGCAGGCGTCTCGTTTTCCGTACGCATGTCTTGTCCGGCCGGTATCGCAGCGCTGCCGGGATCAGACTCTTCCTGAAAGACGGAAAAACCGCTCTCATCCGCGGTATAGCGCTTTTCCTGTGCCATCCATCCGGGGCTTTGCTGCAACGGTGTTTCTTGGCCGGTAAAGACTTCCGGTGCGTCTTCGGGTATACTGTCCGGCGGTGAAAGCGTTTGCACGTTTTTACCGGGATATGGCTGAGTGTATTTGTCTTGGGCCTGTATAGGCCCGTCCGTCTGCGGTGCCTGCCACAGATGCAGTTTACCGGCGGCATCCGCCGGCTGTTCTTCACCGGCGATGGCTGCACCGTCACCGTCTTTATATGTATTCTCCGGTGCTTTTTCGGGCAGCGCAGCATCAGCGGCCTTATCATTCTGCGAACGGACAGCGGATAACAGTTCGGTCAATATGCGGCCAATCCTGTTATCTCCATACAAAAGCTGCGAAAGCGTCCTGATATTTTCCGGCGTGTTGGGGATATTGCTTTTTGCAAAAAAACCGGCTGTTTTTGACCCGATACCAGGATTTTTCTTCAGCATCGTCATCGTGTTGATCAGGACCTGCGTTTTGATGCTCTGCTCATTTGCTGCCGTCTCGCGGCTGCCGTCATTTGTTCCGTGTCCCGGTTTACGCCCCCTTATGTCCAAAACCTTCAATATATATTGGCCGTTTTCGCTGCCGACGACAATCATCTCCACATCATCTCCGGCGGCGATGTCGATATCGTCCAGCAGTTGCGCGGTGAACAAACTGCCCTGCTCGCTTTTAAGCAGGACGGTATGATCATTCTTGTCCATAACCTCACAGACAATGATCTCGCCGTCCGACAGTTTGACTATGCCGGTACCGCTTTGATGTTCGGGGGTCTTACTGACCGGAGCAGACTTTTCGATTTTCATCTTCATTATTTACCTTATATAGAATATTGTTTATTGCATATTAACAATACCTTCCACAGCGGTATACCTTATTTATCGGTTTTTTTAAAAAAGATTAATAGTTTATTCCAAAGTAACGATATAAATACTAGGTTTGATGAGAACCGTCATTAAAAAATTGGGTACGCCCTTTCGTTTTTTTATATACAGATATTAAGGCGAGGAACATGTTCGATATATGTAATATTAAAAAAAATGAGCTGGATTTTTTTCAGGAGCTTGAAAACATAGGCGCCAGCCATGCGGCCACTGCGCTTTCCGTCATGCTGGGGCGCACCATATCGTTACGCGTTCCCTGCGTGCAATTCTGTGAATACAAAAAGATATGCGATATTCTCAAGGGCCCGGAGAATCTGGTCGCCGGATTGCTGGTCGGCATATCGGACGATTTAAACGGATTTATACTGCTGGTTCTCGACAATGATGACGCATACAACTTATCAGGCTCAGTTATCAGCGATATCGAAGCAGGCGCCCCGGGATCGGATTTCAGCGAACTGCAGACCTCGGCCTTGAAAGAAATCGCCAATATATTGATCGGCTCTTACATTACCGCCATATCCTCACTGACAGGGCTTAAAATGAATGCATCGGTACCGGAGCTTGTGATTGATATGGCCGGAGCAATTATGAATCTGCTGACAAGCGCGTACGGTGAGTACGGGGACGCCGTACTGTTTTTGGAAACAGAATTCGTTGACGAGGCGCAAAGCATATTTGGCCATTTTTTTCTTATTCCCGACGTTAATTCGTATAAAATTCTTATTGAAAAAATGGGGATCGGTTGATTGTGAAGATATTTACTGTGGGCATCGCAGAGATGAAAATCGCAAAGCTGCCTGATAAGCTGGTTACTTTAGGGCTTGGTTCGTGTGTCGGCGTGGTCCTCTACGATTCTATCAGCAGGATGGGCGGCATGATACACATCATGCTGCCGAGTGCGCCTAAAAATGCGCCTGTCCCCAATAAATCAAAATTTGCAGACACGGGCATCGTCGAACTGATACGGTTGATGACGCTGTCGGGTGCGGTACGCAGCAAGATGTTTGCAAAAGTCACAGGCGGAGCGCATATGTTCAATACGTCATACAACACGAATATTATGAACGTCGGCAAATGTAATGTGGATATGTGTATGAAAGTATTAGAAGAGAACGCGATTGTCGTAAAAAGCGAGGACACAGGCGGCAACTGCGGAAGGTCTATTGAGTTTTGCTGTGAAACCAGTATGCTTCAGATCCGCACGGTTTCTCCGAGATCCGTCCGGCTGATATGATTTTTAGTATGATTTTAAGGGCAGTGTTAGGATAAATTTCTATTTGTTCAGGAGGTAATATTGATGAAAAAAGTACTGATAGTCGATGATGCCGCATTTATGAGAGTATCAATAAAAAACATGCTGACCAGAAACGGCTACGAGGTCATCGGTGAAGCGGAAAATGGCAAAATCGCGATACAGAAGTATCAGGAGCTGTCTCCCGATCTGGTCACGATGGATATAACGATGCCCGAAATGGACGGGCTGTCCTGCCTGAAAGAAATACTGGCGATCAATCCGTCCGCGAATATCATCATGATATCCGCGATGGGACAGGAAAGCATGGTCCGTGAAGCCGTTTTATCGGGTGCCAAAGGTTTTATCGTCAAACCGTTTAAAGAAGACGTCATATTATCCGCGTTTGGCAGTCTGGCATAAAGCTGAATTATCAGGGAAGGAGTCATTATGTCCTCAAACGATTCAATGCTTGATGTATATATTTTTGAAAATATACAGCTTCTTGAAAAACTGGAATCCCTGCTTTTAATATATGAAAAAAACGAGTCATTTTCCACCGAGCAGATTGCGGATATATTCCGTATTTTGCATACAATCAAAGGGTCATCAGCAATGATGAATTTTGATAATGTTGCAAACATTTCCCATGCACTGGAGGATCTTTTTGATTTCCTGCGCGCACATGAAACGCGCAAAGAAGACTATCACAAAATCATCGACCTGTCCATTACGACGCTGGATATCATCAAAACGGAGATGTCCAAAATTCAAAATGGCGGCCTTCCTGATACCGATGTGGCAGGCGTGATTGATCAAATCAAAGAATTCTACGATGTCCTGACCAACCGTAAAATACCGGCGGCGACCCAGCAGCCATGCGAGACCGTCGAGACTCAGGAAGATTTCTTCGATGGCCTTTTAAATGGCGCCGAGAACGAAGGCTATTATTATAAGGCGCATGTTTCCTTTCAGAATGACTGCAAGATGGAAAACATCCGCGCGCTCGGTATTGTAAAATCTCTGGAAAATATCTGCTCGAAAATACTTACCGAACCCAATGACCTGCTTGCGGATAACAGCGAAGATGAGATCGTGGAAAACGGGCTTACGCTTTACATGGCTTCGGAAACGTCTGAGGATGATATCGTAAAAAAGATACAGGAAACCTTTTTTATAAAGAAACTGGCGTTTAAAAGATTGGACGCTTCAGATATTGCAAAGCTGTCTGCCTTAAAATGCAACAAAGACGCTAAAAGAGCGAACGACGCGGCAAAAGCTGCGGATACGGCAAATACGGTAAAACAGAATTTTATGAGCGTCAATTTAAACAAACTTGATCTGCTGATGGATATCGTCGGAGAGATCGTGATTACGGAATCCACCGTAACGAAAAATCCGGAAATCACGAAGCTTCATCTCGACAGTTTTGAAAAGGCGTCGAGACAGCTGCATAAGTTGACGGATGAGTTGCAGGATATCGTCATGTCGATACGCATGATACCCGTTTCGGCAACATTTCATAAGATGGAACGCATCGTTCGCGACATGTCGGCTAAAATCAACAAACAGGCAATCCTTGAGATCATAGGAGAGGAAACGGAACTGGACAAGAATGTACTGGACCACCTGTCCGATCCTCTGATGCATATTATCAGAAACGCGATGGATCACGGGCTTGAGACTGCCGACGAGCGTATCGGTAAAAATAAAAATCCGGTCGGCAGAATCGTTTTGGAAGCGCGCAATACCGGCGGCGATGTGCTGATCATCATATCCGACGACGGCCACGGACTGAATAAGGACGAGCTGATTGACATAGGCATCAAAAAAGGGCTCATAAAAAAACCAAAAGCCGAAGTCACCGATAAAGAAGCGTATTCGCTGATATTTGCACCGGGCTTTTCGACGAAAAAGCAGGTCACCGAGTTCTCCGGGCGCGGTGTCGGCATGGATGTCGCATTGAAAAATATTGAAAAAATGGGCGGAGGGGTATCCGTCAGCAGCACACCCGACCAGGGAATGAGTGTTCAGATACGTATCCCCTTGACGCTGGCCATTATTGACGGCATGCAGGTATCGGTTGGCCGCACCTCATATATCATACCTCTGCTGACGATAAAAGAATCCTTCAAACCCGTCAAAAAGGATATTTTCCGTGACACGAGCGGCAACGAGATGATCCATACGCGCGGCAATGTTTATCCTATCATCCGTCTTCATGAGTTGTTCCGTACGGAAACACAGGTAACAGACTTTGAAGACGGCATCCTTATGATCGTTGAGGCGGAGACCCAGACATATTGCCTGTTTGTCGATAACCTCGTCGGAGAACAGCAAACGGTTGTCAAGCCCATGCCCGCATATATCAAAAACATGGGGAATATTAAAAGTATTGCAGGCTGCACGATCCTCGGGGACGGTAATATCAGTTTAATCATCGATATTAACGGTTTGTTTTGCTAGGCAAGTCAGAATGCGGCAGGTGAGTGATGAGATACGTTCCTAAGAAAAACTTACAGGCAGGTCATAAGCTCGCTTCCGACCTGTTTATTAACAGGAACAGGGTGTTGCTGCGCAAAGGCATGTCACTGACAGATTCGTTGGTCAGAAAGATCGATATCCTCGGGTTTCAGGGGCTCTACATCGATGACGATGTATCAAAAGACCTTTATATCGAGGAAATCATAAGTCCCGAACTGAAATTAAAAACAAAAAATGGATTGCAGTCTTTTTTCTACAGCGCTGAAAACAACAACGTGTCGCAGATCAAAGGCCAGATCAACACAATCAAATACCTTGTCCGGGATATCGTCGATGAAGTGCTGCATCACCGGCAGATCATGATCAATATCATCGACCTGCGGGCATATGATGATTATACCTACAGCCACAGTCTGAATGTGGCCGTTCTGTCCGTTGTGATGGGCAGTGTGCTGGGGATGAATCAAAAGACTCTTTTCGCGCTCGCAATGGGCGCACTGCTGCATGATACCGGTAAGATGTTTATCGACAAACAGATATTAAACAAACCGGGATTACTGACCCCTGAAGAATTTGAAGAAATCAAGAAGCACAGCGAACTCGGTTTTCAGTATTTGTGCAAAAACGTGGATGTCCCGGAAGATTCAAAGATCTCGGCGCTGCATCACCATGAGCAATATAACGGCGGCGGATACCCCAACGGACTTGCGCAGGAAAACATCCATATCTTCGGACGTATCATTTGTGTCGCCGATGTTTATGACGCGCTGACATCTGATCGGCCGTACCGCAAAGCGTTCCTTCCCTCCGACGCCATCGAATATATCATGAGCGAATATAATAATAAATTTGATCCCGTTGTCGTCAAAGCGCTGACAAGGAAAGTGGCGCCTTATCCCATCGGCACATGCTTGAAGCTCAGTACCGGTGATATCGGCATCGTTGTCAAAAATTTTGAATCGACGATCCTTCGGCCGCTCGTAAAATTAATTATTAATAAAAAAGCAACAAACCATTATATCGATCTGTCGAACGACCGGTCGGCGCTTAACATCACAATAAAAGAAATCATTGATTGCTGATATCCTGCCGTTTCAGCATGTTTATACACACCGGCATATATTTGCTTTGTTATTGCCAGCATTATATTGTTGTGTCAATACCGGTACCTCAGTCCCTGGCGAGGTGCCAGTATGACGGCCTTTCTTTTTGCATTCTGGAACCTTATTCCATTCTTTGTTCAGTTGCCCCGTATCGCATATAAGAAAGCTGAGTTTTTCCGGAAACAACCGCAGATAAATATCCAACACATGATTTTACTAGACAGGACTACATAAAACACATAATTCAGTTCTGGAAATCGTGTGTGGGCTTATACCCCACCGAGGTTCCGAATCCCTCTCTCTCCGCCAAAGCCCTTTAAAGTATTAGGGAACCAACTTTTAGAAAAGTTCACAAAAAAAGAGCCACCTCACAGCGGCTTAAAAATTAAAAATGTCAAAAAGGGTATTTTAAGAAGCTGAATTATATAATCCTCTTTCTGTCCCCCAAAACAGCAAGTATGATTATTAAACCTTTTACGATCTGCTGATAAAACGTCTGAACATCGAGCATATCCATACCCTGCTGTATAATAACCAGTATGAAAGCGCCAACGACCGACGACCATACCTTTCCGATGCCGCCGTTGAAACTGACGCCACCGATAATACAACCGGCAATTGCGTCCAGTTCGTACGCATTGCCAAACGCAGGAGGCGCGGATTTCAGACGCGATACGGAAAGCGTTCCGGCCAGCCCGACAAGGCTGCCGGCCAGTACATACGCCTTCAATTTTACCGCATCAACATTGATACCGGCAGCGAGCGCTGCCGATTCATTTCCGCCTATCGCATAAATGTAGCGTCCAAAACGCCGCTTCTTCAATATGAACGAGACCAGAAGTACAACGCCTATATAGAAAAACACCGTATTGCTGATGTGAAGCCCTGCCGATTCGGAAAGCGTAAGCTTCCCGGCGCCGATCCCGGTAAACGAATCCAACAATTTGGCGACCGGCATACCCTGAGACAGTATATATGCAAGCCCTCTCGCAATCGTCATCGATCCCAAAGTCACGATAAACGGCGGTATCTTTCCTTTTGCGATGATCAGTCCGTTGAAAACGCCAAACGCCGTGCCCATCAATATGCCGGCCAGCAGAGCAATCCATACCGGGTCGATACCAAAGCTTGATGCAAACGCCATCCACTGCGGATTGGCCTCGCTGACCATCAGCGCTCCAAAAACACCCGATACGGCCATAACTGAACCAACCGACAAGTCGATACATCCCATGATGATCAGCATGCACATCGCGACCGTTGTGATACCGATACATGAAACCTGCTTTAATATCAGAAACAGGTTGTTTAATGTGAAAAAGGTTTCGGTAACAAATCCGAGCACAATGACGATCACAAGGAATCCAAACAATATAGCGTATTTTTGAAGGATACCCTTCCCTTTTTGCATGATTTCTTTAAAATTCATAGTGACAACCTCTACCCTCTCATTCTTATATTATTGATTCCTGCCCATTGCGTATCTCAGCACAGACTGCTGGTCGGCCTCGGCACGCGTTAATTCTCCGCTCAACCTTCCTTCATGCAAAACGATGATCCTGTCGCTGATGCCGATAACCTCGGGCATCTCGGACGATATCATAATAATCGCCTTGCCCTGATTCGCAAGCTTTGACATCAACGCATGTATGTCGGCTTTCGTTTTCACATCGATACCACGCGTCGGCTCATCCATGATGATGATGTCCGGATCCGAGAACAGCGTACGTGAAACAACCACTTTCTGCTGATTACCGCCGCTTAACGCCGATACGACCTGGCTTTCATCTTTCATCTTGATTTCCAATATTTTTGAGAATGTCTCGACACTCTTTTTTTCTTTTTTCTTACTGATATAAAACGCTATCATGCATTTTTTCAGATTTGTCAGGAGTATGTTCTCCTTGACCGACAGTTTCAGTATAAGTCCTGTCTTCGTGCGGTCCTCTGGGACCATCATAATGCCGTGCCTGATCGCATCCTTCGGATGTTTAATGCTGACTTTTTTACCTTTTACAAAGATTTCGCCGCGGTCGATCCGTCTCATTCCGAAGATGCTCTCGGCAAGCTCCGTCCTGCCCGCTCCCATCAGCCCCGCGACCCCCAGTATCTCGCCTTTTCGCAGATAGAAGCTGATATCTTCAAAATTCCCCTTTCGCGACAGATTTTTGACCTCAAGCACCTTCTCTTTGATTTCCGCTTCCTCTTTGGGATACATTTCGGTGATCTGTCTGTTGACCATCATCATGATAAGCTGGTCGATATCGATGTTATCCACAAGGTCAGAGCCGATCAGGTTTCCGTCCCGAAGCACGGTGATCCTGTCGCAGAACCTGTATATTTCGTCGATTTTGTGGGAAATAAACACCACAGTTTTACCGTCGGCGGCCAGTTCTTTAACGATCCTGTACAGATTATCGATCTCATTGTTGGAAAGCGCCGATGTCGGCTCATCCATGATGATGATATCCGCATCGTATGACAGCGCTTTTGCAATCTCGATAAGCTGTATTTTTGCAACGGTTAATGTACTCACATCGACTTTTGAGTCGATATCGACACCAATCCTTTTTAGAATATTCTTCGTGTCCTGATGCATCTTTTTATAGTCAACAGAATGGAACTTGGTATAGGGCTCACGTCCAAGAAAAATATTATCCGCGACTGTCATATGTGCAACTGAATTAAATTCCTGAAATATCATCGATATGCCGTAGTTCAAGGCGTCTTTCATGCAGTTGAACACCTTTTTTTCTCCATTTAAGAATATTACTCCGCTGTCAGGCCTGTGCATACCGATCAATATTTTCATAAGCGTCGATTTCCCGGCGCCGTTCTCACCGACAAGCGCATGCACTTCACCTTTCTTCAGACTAAAAGAAACGGCCTTTAAAGCTTCAACACCGCCGAATCGTTTTGAAATATCCTTCATTTCCAGTAAATCACTCATAATCTGCTCCAGTCCTTAGGGGACACCCCTTTTTATTGGTTTTCATGCAAAGCAGGCCTGGACCCGCCTTGCATGAAAACCATGCTGCTTAGAAGTATTCAGCGGCCAGCGCGTTTCTTTCTTCGATCTTAGTCAGATAACTCTCATAATTGTCTACAGAACACACTTCATATGGTATCATATAGTCCTCAACGCCGATGTTGTTTGCAGCGTCAATTGCAATACGCACCGAATGATACCCCTGGCCAACACCGTCCTGCCATATCGAGCTGTCGACTGTACCTTCCGCAATATAGGCCATGATGTCATCTGTGCAGTCCATACCGGTTAATAAGATTTCCCCGAGAAGGCCGGCATCTTCCACCGCCACATAAGCGCCAACAAGCTGGCAGTCCGCTTCGCAGAGTATTGCGTCGAATTCTTTACCGGATGCAAGCCAATTTTCAACGAGCTGCATCGTTTCGTCGCCTGACCAGTTGCCTGTATCATAAGCGACCAGTTCAACGCCGGGATGCTCGTCCAAAACTTCAAGATAACCCTGTTCACGGCCAACCTGGGCAGAGTGACCGATGACGGCGTTGACATAACCGACTTTACAATCTTCGCCGCAGACTTCAATAACCCTCTCCATCTGGATCCTGCCTGACTCAACATCGTCTGAACCCACATGTGCCGAAACATAATCGCTGTTGACCGTCGTATTGACCGTGATCACGGGAATCCCGGCTTCTTCGCACGCATCCACCGCGGGAGCGCTGGCATCGGGATCGACCGGGTTCAGAACGAGCGCATCAATGCCTTCCTGTATCAGCGTCTCAACCTGCGTGCATTGTTTGGTTGCGTCGTCATCCGCGTATACAACGTCAATCTCAACAATGTCGGGGTTTTCTTCGGCATACTGGAACATACCCGAAACGACGTACTGCATGAATGTGCTCTGATTACCCTGGATCGAACAGCCAATCAACACCGGTTCAGCTGTGTCAGCCGTATCAGCCGTATCTGTATCGGTCGTGTCCGAAGCGGTATCGGCTACCGTTTCATCGGTGGTGTCTGTGCTCGTATCCGCCGTATCTCCACAACCGGTAAATACGACCGCCAGCGCAAGTGCGAGAACAAACAATAACGCGATCCTTGCTTTTTTTCTCATCATCTTTCCTCCTATACTTTTATTATTCGTACGTCTGCCGTACAAAACCTATCGCATCGGGCTTAAACGCCAAACTTTATCGCCCGGTTCAATTCTTTAAAATGTATGTCGGTTAAAATGGTTTTGTCTTTTGCGAATGACGTGTTTGCCCGAAATATCACCAGCATCATGCTGCTCTCGCCATAGCTGAGCGGCAGCGCGTGCCAGATGCCCGGTTTCATAATAACGCCGCTGCCCTTAGCAACACGAAAGCTGCGTATCGTATTTTCATCCGGCCTGTTGTCCTGCATACCAGCTACCGTCACGACGATATCTCCGTCAAGCGCGACGAGTATTTCTTCCGTATACCTGTGCTGCTCCATTTCACCAATCGCTTTATCAAGGCCCTTCTTTGTTCGGAGAAACGAGCAAACGTGTTTTCCCTCTGGATAAAATTCTGCAACGCCGTCCCAGTAATCATGATTTTCGCTGCTGCCGGACAATACCGCTTCGCTGATGCCGATGACTTCACCGTACGGGCGAAAAGCATCTTTTGTCATCGCTTCTACCGCCAATAGCATATTCATATCATTATTCCTAACTGTTATTATTTAAACTTCGTATACAGGGTGTCGAGCAGGCCATACGCCATAACATACCGCTGATAAACGGCCTGCGTTTCCTGCTGATGGCCGTCGGGGGATACGCGCCTTATATCGGCATGGCTGAAAAACGCATCGATAAGCTTGTGTTTTTCGAGGCCCATGCCGATCGCCGCCATCATCGCCGCGCCCGTACAGGCGTCTGCTTCCGGCGTGATCAGCAGTTCTTTGTCAAGAAGGTTTGCAATCATCTGTGTCCAAAGCCGGCTCCTGCTGCCGCCGCCTGTCACGACACAGCGTTCTATTTCGACGCCGCCAAACTGCTTGAGGCCTGTCATCGCGTCTTTGAGTGCAAATGCGGCACCCTCCATTGCGGCTCTGATAAAATGCCCCAGCGTATGCGCCGGCGATATGCCGATGAATGCACCCTTGATATGAGATTTCCAGTACGGCGCCGCGTTGATGAACGGACAGAACACAATGCCTTCCGAACCAATCGGGATTTTTTCAGCTTCACTGCCAAGCCTTTCAAACGTGTTGCCGTTGAGCTCTTCGCTCACGATACCATTGGCAAACGTGTCCCTGACCCATCTTAAAACACCGCCAAACGCCTGTGTCATCCCCTGAATCAGCCAGATACCGTCCCGATAATAACCGCTGCACGGGCCGTTTAGATTCGGATCGAGGATCGGTTTTTTAACCGGTACAGTAATCGCCGCGCCCGAGCCAAGACGCATCATGCATTGCCCGGCTTCGAATGTACCCGATGCGAAATTCTCGCATCCAAGGTCGCCTGAACCCGCGACGACCGGCGTTCCCTCAAGCAATCCTGTTTCGATCGCCGCCCGCTTTGTCACCCTTCCGGTAATCTGTGTCGAATAATAGATATCCGGCAGCATGCGTATATCGATCCCCAGCTCGCCCAGTATCTCATGTGACCACTGATTCTTTCGAATATCGTGCATCAGCGTGCCGGACGCATCATTGCAGTCTGTCGCAAATTCTCCGGTCAGCCTGTATCGAATGTAATCCTTACTCAAGACGATCTTGTCGATCTCAGCATAGCACTCAGGCTCGTGCTTTTTGACCCATAAAAGTTTGGGCAGCGTAAATTGCTGATTGACCGGATTGCATGTGATTTCGTTTATCTTTTGACCCATCGCGTCCTTGAGTTCATTGGCTTCAACGATGTTTCTTTTATCAAGCCACATGATCACAGGGCGCACGGGATTGCCGTTTCTGTTAAGGCCAAGCAGACTGACCATCTGGCCGCTGAGTCCGACCGAGACGATTTTCTCCTTTTTGACACAGCCATTTTCCATACAGGCCCTGATCGCTTCAACGGCCGCCGCATACCACTTTTCGGCATCGATCTCTATCCATTCCCCGCCGTGTTTATAGTCAAGAAAATACTCAACGGTCGCCGCGCCGACGATATTCGCGGAAGCGTCCAGCAAAACCGCCTTGCAACTGCTCGTTCCGATGTCAATGCCAAGAAAATACTTGCCCATACTGATAAGCCTCCCTCAAATTGTGCCTCATGAAGCGACAGATAATATCAGATCCAGAAACTTGACCACCTTCAGATCGGGATCGCACTCCTTAAAATTATCATAGCAATGGCTGCAAGACACCAGCACCCTGTCTGCACCAGTCGCCGTTATCTCGTCTATACGGCGTTTTGTGATTTTTTTCTGAATATCTTTCGCCGTTATTTTCAGCGCCGATCCGCCGCAGCACTTCGCATCCTTTTTGTTCCATCTCGTCTCAAAAACTTTTATTCCCGCGGCATCGAGTATGCCCCTGACTGCCGTCTCTTCCGGCATGTTGCGCACGAGGCGGCACGGATCGTGGTATGTCACGCTTTCCCCCGCTTTGCCGAACTTTAAGCGGCCGGCCTCAACGAGACTCAAGACAAACTCCGTCAGCGCCGTATACTTTTTGCCGGCGGTATTCTTATTAAGCAGGCTCCACAGATGCGGTGAATCGACCACAACGGTATCGACATTCTGATTTTCCGAAAAACGATTGATGCGGCCAATATACTGCCTGCTGACGCTGCGCATGCCGATCTCGTCAAGCAGCGCACTGTCGTACCGGCCCTCGCAAATCACGAGCACGTCAATCCCGGCCTTTTGCGCAAGCACCTCGAAATTAGCCGCGTTCTCTTTATCTGAAGTGATAAACACCGTTTTCTTATCGGACGGTATCAGCGCGGTCACGCGCTCCTCATCACCCCAGACGCAGTCCTTTTGTATGTCTTCTCCAAAGGCTTTGATCTCCTCCGGCAAGACACCCGCTTCGCATATATCCGCCCTTGCCGCTCTGATGGCGGCGGGTATGTCCGTATCGTCAAAACCGCACTGTGTGCAGAGGCCGCAGAGGCAACATTCATAGATCCGGTTGACGACGTTTTTTTCGAGCGTTCTCGAACCGTTGCAAAGAAGCGACAGCACCAGCATTTTCCCTCTCGGCGTATTCGTTTCGATACCTGTCTCACGCGAAACCGAACAGATGAAATTGGCCATCGGGCAGTTGCGCCACTCGTCGATCGTTTTGATGTGTTCCAATGAGTTTTTCATTTGCCTGTCACTCCTAACTTGCCAATATTCATGATTCTGTTGGGATCAAACGCTTTTTTGATCATCTCAAGCACGTCAAACGCCTCGCCGTACTGAACACGCATGTATTTGGCCAGCTGTATGCCGATGCCGTGATGCTCGTTTAACACACCGCCGTTTTCAAGCACTGCTTTAAGGCCGGCTTCCCATATGCGGTTATTGAGTTCAAACCCTTCCTGCGTAAACATTTAAAATATTATCCCTTTGTAGC
>JAQTSP010000179.1 GCA_028711205.1 Eubacteriales bacterium
GGGTGGTCTATGACGCGGTCGATTCGGCAAAACATAAAAAGACGGATGTGCTGATATGTGATACGGCGGGACGGCTGCACAATAAAAAGAACCTGATGGACGAGCTTTCTAAGATTGGCCGTGTGATTGACAAGTCGTACAGCGAAGCGCAGAAAAAGACGTATCTGGTCGTGGACGCGACCACGGGACAAAACGCGATCGCCCAGGCCAGGGCTTTTGCCGGCATCACCGACCTTTCCGGACTGATACTTACAAAGATCGACGGTACAGCCAAAGGCGGCATCGTTTGCGCGATCACAGAAGAGCTAAAGCTCCCCGTTGTCTTTTTAGGCGTCGGCGAGGGCCTTGACGATCTGCAGCCGTTTGACGCCCGCGCGTTCGCCGTCAGCCTGCTCGAATAATTTACTTGACAACAAAAAATATTCCGTTATAATATCACTGTAAAGTTAATATGCTTTACAGTTTATATTTGGGCACACAAAAGAAACTGCGGTGTGTAATGACGGGGTTTGTTGTGGAGAAGGATTTTGAAACGGTGCTTTTGCTCGATACGTATGCCGGGTTGCTGACGAAGAAGCAGCTTCGGCTATGCGATATGTACTATAATCAGGATTATTCGCTGTCTGAGATCGCGAAGATAGAAAACACGACAAGACAAGCGGCCAGAGACGGTATCGGCAAGGCGCGGCAGAAGCTTCTTCATTTTGAGCAGTGCCTGGGGCTGTGCGACAAGCGCAACAGGACGCTGAAGGCGGTTTTAAAAGCGCAGGAGCCGCATCCGCCGTATGAAGAAATTGTCGGCGAAATAGCCGATATTTGGGAGAGTGACAATGGCGTTTGAGGGGCTTGCCGAGAAACTACAGCATGTATTTTCAAAGCTGACAAACCGGGGAAAGCTGACCGAGCTTGACATCAAAACGGCGATGAGAGAGGTCAAGCTTGTTTTGCTTGAGGCGGATGTCAACTTTAAAGTGGTCAAAAACTTTATCGGCAGCGTCACAGAAAAAGCAATCGGCGAAAATGTGCTGGGCAGCCTGACACCGGGGCAGCAGGTCATCAAGATCGTGCGCGACGAGATGGTCAGCATTTTGGGCGAGAAACGTGTGGACGTCAAATTTGCGCCAAATCCGCCGACGATCGTGATGATGTGCGGGCTTCAGGGCGCGGGCAAGACGACGATGTGCGGTAAGCTCGCGAGGATGTGGGTCAAAAGCGGCAAAACGGTGATGCTGGCGGCGCTTGACATCTACCGGCCGGCCGCCATCAAACAGCTTGAGATCGTTGCCGGTCAGGCAGGCGCGGCGTTTTTTGAGAGAGGCCAGCAGGACCCCGTCAAAACGGCGAAACAGGCGGCTGCGGAAGCGGGGAAAAAGCTGATAGACGTTTTGATACTCGATACGGCCGGAAGGCTGCACATCGACGACGAGATGATGGAAGAAGTAAAGCGCGTGGCCGAGGCGGTCAAGCCGCACGAAAAGCTGCTTGTTGTCGACGCGATGACCGGTCAGGACGCCGTCAATGCGGCGTCGGCGTTCAACGAGAAACTCGCGCTTGACGGCGTCGTGCTGACAAAGCTCGACGGCGATACGAGAGGTGGTGCGGCGATATCCGTCAAGGCCGTGACCGGAAAGCCGATCAAGTTTGCCGGCGTTGGCGAAAAGCTTGACGATATCGAGGTGTTTCATCCGGACAGAATGGCCGGACGCATCCTGGGCATGGGCGACGTGCTGACGCTGATAGAAAAGGCGGAGCAGTCGTTTGAGGCGGACAAAGCGGCAGAGCTCGAGAAGAAACTGAGGAAGGCCGAGTTTACGCTTGAAGATTTCCTGGAGCAGATGGGCCAGATCAAAAACATGGGCAATATCGGCGACATGCTGGCGATGATACCGGGCGGCAGCAAGCTGTCGGGTATGCAGCTTGACGAAAAGCAGATGGCCCGGACAGAAGCGATCATCAAATCGATGACGCCGGAGGAGAGAAGAAGGCCGGCCATCATCGGCGGAAGCAGAAAAAAGCGCATAGCGGGCGGCAGCGGCACAAAAGTTCAGGATGTCAACAGGCTGCTGAACCAGTTTGAGCAGATGAAAAAGATGATGAAGAGCATGACCAATAAAAGAACCGGCATGATGAAAATGCCGTTCTGATAGACAACTCATAAAAACAGAAGGTTTTGGCCTAAAAAAATTAACTGGAGGAAAATATGGCGGTAAAGATTAGATTAAAAAGGATCGGCGCGAAGAAAAGCCCTTATTACAGAATCGTGGTCGCGGACGCAAGAGCGCCGAGGGACGGGCGTTTTATTGAGGAGCTCGGCAACTACGATCCGATATCAAAAAAATGTGTTGTGGACGGCGAGAAGGCTCTTGCGTGGATCAAAAACGGCGCCCAGCCCACAGAAACTGTCAGGTCGCTTTTAAAGAAAAACGGCGTGCTGAAATAGTATTTTGGAGAATGATATGTTAGAGCTTGTTAAATATATTGCACAATCGCTTGTGGAACAGCCGGAAGAAGTCAAAGTGACGCAGACCGAAGGCGAAAAGTCGGTTATTATCGAGCTTTCGGTTGCGCGCGACGACATGGGCAAGGTGATCGGCAAACAGGGGCGGATAGCCAAAGCGCTGCGTACCGTCGTCAAAGCGGCCTCGTCAAAATCAAAGAAGAGATATGTGGTAGAGATCGTCGAACATGATTGAGATAGCCAAGGTTTTAAAGCCGCACGGTATCGGCGGAGAGCTCAAGGCACAGCTGTTCTCGAATAACTTTGATGAATTCTGCGACAGGGGTTTCGCGTATGTGAAGGAAGGCAACGGGTACAGGCGTATTTCGTATACGGCACTGCGCGTATCGCCGCCTTATGTGTATTTTCGCATTGACGGCATCGATACAAGAAACGACGCCGAGACGCTGCACGGTATTTTTCTGTACCTTGACAGGAGCGATTTTAAGGCGCCGGACGAGGGCGAATACTATGTCCATGACCTCATCGGACTTGACGTCGTGGGAGAGGGCGGAAGGAAGCTGGGCGTGCTGAAAGATGTATTACAGCACGGCGCGGCGGATGTCTACGTCGTCGCGGGCGACGCCGGCTTTATGTTTCCGGCGCTCAGGCGCGTGATCGGAAAAGTCGATTTGGAGCGCGGCGTTATTTTAGTCAACGAAGCCGCGTTACGAGAGGTTGCGGTATATGACGTATAACGTACTGACGCTTTTTCCTGAGAT
The DNA here is from genome assembly GCA_028711205.1 of Eubacteriales bacterium. Lineage (GTDB taxonomy): Bacteria > Bacillota > Clostridia > Christensenellales > SZUA-584 > JAQTSP01. Next base: position 3,220 of record JAQTSP010000179.1, read on the forward strand.
GTTCGACTCGGTCTCACAATCAAGCATTTGGGCAAGGGCGCTGAAAAGCAACAAGGTCGCGATCAACACGGTGGATATCCGCGGCTATACGACTGATAAGCACCGCAGAGCCGACGACTATCCGTTCGGCGGCGGTTCGGGGATGGTGCTTAAACCAGAGCCGGTCGATGCGTGCTTTAACGACGTCGTATCGCGATGCGAGCGGCCTTATGTCAACATATACATGTCGCCCTGCGGGAAACAGCTGACGCACCGGATGGTCGACAGCCTTAAACAATACCGCACGATCAACATACTTTGCGGGCATTACGAGGGCGTCGACGCGCGCGCGCTTGAAAAGCACATCGGCCTGGAGATCTCTATCGGCGATTTTGTGCTGACAGGCGGAGAGCTTGCCGCGATGGTGCTGGTCGACGCATGCATACGCCATGTCGACGGTGTGCTCGGCAACGACGCATCCGCAAAAGCCGAATCGTTTTCGGATGCGCTCTTAGAGCATCCGCAGTATACGCGGCCGGCCGAATATGACGGCAAAGCCGTTCCCGAAGTGCTGCTGTCGGGGCATCATGCCAACGTGGACGAGTACGAGCGGCACATGTCGCTTGAACAAACGGCGAAAAAAAGGCCGGACCTGCTGTCAAAAACCCGTCTCTCGAAAGAAGATATTGCCTATATCACAAAAAAATAACGAGATATCATCACGGCCTGTGATTGCATGGGCTTTTTTACATCCTGAAAAATCAAGGTATATTGAGGTGTTTTGTGTTATAATAATCCATGGAAAGAAGGTGGCCGTTTTGGCAAAGTTCGTTATTGTTGTCATGGACAGCCTTGGTATCGGTGAGATGCCGGACGCGGCCAAATTCGGCGACGAAGGGTCTGATACGCTTGGACATATCATCGAACAGTTTGGCGATATCAGGCTTGATAATCTGTTACGGCTTGGCATGTGCAAACTGGTCGATCTGCCGTGCCGCGGCGATATCACCGGCGCATACGGGAAAAGCGCCGAAGTTTTTCCGGGCAAAGACACGACGGGCGGCCATTTCGAGATCGCGGGACTCATTCTTGACAAACCGTTTCCGGTGTTTCCCCACGGTTTCCCAAAAAGCTTCATCACGGCCTTTGAGAAAGCCGTGGGCAGAAAAACGCTGGGCAACTATCCCGCGTCGGGCACCGAGATCATACAACAGCTTGGGGACAAGCATGTCGCGACGGGAGACCTGATCGTCTATACATCGGCGGACAGCGTTTTCCAGATCGCCGCGCACGAAGAGGTCGTGCCGATCGCCGAGCAGTATGAGATATGCAAAACGGCCAGGGCGATGCTGGTGGGCGGCCTTGCCGTCGGGCGCGTGATATGCCGGCCTTTTGTCGGGCAGCATGGCAGCTATACGCGCACAAAAAACCGCCGCGACTTTTCGTTTGAGCCGCCGGGAGAAACGATACTGACGGCGCTCAAATCGGCCGGGTTCGAGGTCGCGGGCGTCGGCAAGATCGAGGATATCTTCGCAAACACAGGTCTGACAAAAAGCAGCCATACGACGGACAACGACACGGGCGTAACTGCCACGATCGACTACATTAAACAGGATTTTGACGGCCTTGTTTTTGCGAACCTGGTCGATTTTGATATGCTGTACGGGCACCGTAACAACACGCTTGGTTATAAACAGGCGCTCGAGGCGCTGGACGCGCGCATACCAGAACTGCTGGGCGCATTGTCGGCCGGCGATATCATCCTATTCACGGCCGACCACGGGTGCGACCCGAC
>JAQTSP010000009.1 GCA_028711205.1 Eubacteriales bacterium
GGGCTTGCATTTTTAAGATGCATGCCTGCAAGAACGGTGTTGATCTTTTTGCCGGGATAAAGCGACAGCGCATATTTCAGGCAGCTTACGACGCCGGGATGGCTGCATCCGAGAAAAATGACCAGTCCGCCATGCCGCTCTATAACGAGCATCTGTTCATCACCCATGGCGTCTTTTTCAAGGTGGCCGCCCGTGTCCACAAAGAAGTTCTGTGAAACGCCCTCGAAGGATACGGTAACGGGTATGTTGCCGTGCAGCGCAACACCGGGCGCGATAGCCAAGTCTTTTTGGTTAATAGCAAGACTGTTCTTAATGAACACATGGTCAGAGAGAGACCACGGTATGCCATTTTCATGGCAGCTGCCGTCACCGTCTTTTTTCGCGTACTTTTTGCGCAGGGCGTCTTTGTGGGCGACTATTTTTGGCATGCGTCCTGTATGCGGGAAATCGACAAGGCCGCCGCAGTGGTCATAATGCCCGTGGCTGAGTACGATGCAGTCGGTGCGCGTCAGATCCACACCCATCTGCAGCGCGTTATGAAGATACACGCCCGATTGCCCGGTATCGAAGAGTATGCAAAAACCCTCATGCTCGATAAAAACGCTCAGGCCGTGCTCGGCCAGCAGTCCCCTTTTTTCCACACGGTTGTCTGTAAGTATATGAATCTTCATCAGTGCACCATTCTTTCTGATCATTCTTCCTGATACTGTTTAATGATTACATGCTGCCAAAAGCTTTGTCGACCGACGGCATGATCGTGCTGATCTTTATTTGCTGCGGGCAGAGATCCTCACATATTTTGCAGCCGATGCATGAGCCGGCGCCTGATTCCTTCCCTTCCCATATCAGCATCTGCTTATAAGAATTTTGTGCAACGGCGGGGTCGTCGTAAAGCGAAAGCTCGTTGTAAGCTTCGAGATTGTTTGGTATACTGACGCCTTGCGGACAAGGCATGCAGTATCCGCAGCCTGTGCACGGCACGGAGATCATGGCATCAAATTGTTTTTTGACCTCCGCCATGATTTTTTTATCTGCATCATTGAATTTGCCCGTTTGCGCCTGCGAAGCGTAGCGTATGTTTTGCACAGTCTGTTCCATCGTGCTCATGCCGCTGAGCACGACCGATACTTCGGGCATATCCCATAAAAAGTCCAGCGCCCACTGTACGGGCGTGCGTTCGTGTTCGCTTTGCCTGAAGATATCCGTCACCTTGTCGGGCGGCGCAGCCAGTTTTCCGCCCATAAGCGGTTCCATGATAACAACACCGAGCCCTTTGCTTGCGGCCGCTTTAAGCCCTTTTAAGCCGGCCTGCTTCCTGATGTCAAGATAGTTGAGCTGTATCTGGCAAAAATCCCATCCGTTATATCCGTTCAATATCTTTTCAAACACGTCAAAAGTGTCATGGAACGAAAAACCGATATGCCCGATCTTTCCTGCTTTCTTCGCGCGCTCCGCTTTATCGATCAGGTCAAACTTCTTTACCACGTTTTCATAGGTATCGTCACCCAGTGAGTGCAGCAAATATAAGTCGATATACGCGTCCTCAAGCCGCCGCAGCTGTGTCTCCAGCATCTTGTCAAAATCCGATTCTTTTTTTATTAAAAAAACCGGAGACTTATCGGCAAGTTTAACTTTTTGGCGATACCCGTCTTTGAGCGCCTTGCCCACTGTAATCTCGCTTTGACCTTTATGATACGGATAAGCGGTATCGATATAGTTGACGCCATTATCGATCGCGTATCTGATCATGCGGACGGATTCATCAACGTCGACATCGTCACCCGTGTTTGTGCCGCTAAGACACGGCAAGCGCATTGTGCCAAACCCCAAAACGGAAGTATGAAATTCTATTTTACCAAATTTTCTGTATTGCATCCGTGAGCCCTCCTGTGTTGCATCAAAGAAATAATATATATATTAGCCAAGCTTAGCTAAAATACCTTCTTATGGCGGCCAATATAAAGCCCCTGGTTTTCTCCAGAAGCCTCATCTTAGAAAAATCACCCTGTTCCCTGAACGCTATTCCGTGAATCCGATCTGCACCTTTTTGACATCCCACAGCGGCTCGATCTTTTCTCTGACCTCTTCCTTAATAGCCGCAGAAAACTGATGGTCCTCCGGCATATCGATAACCAGGCGGACAACGCCGTCTTTGACTTCTATTTCCTTGACGAGATTCGTGGCCACCATATCAAGCCCTTTTAGTGGGTTCATCACTTTTTTAAGTCTTTTGAGCACCACGTCTTCCGTGGTATCAACTCTGTTTGTTACAAGGCCGTGTTTCTCCTCGTAATTTTGAATCGCGGCCCTCAAACCTTCTACCGCGAGCACAGAGCAGTGCACCTTGATCGCCGGAAGGCCGCCTAATTCTTCTGAGGCTTCTTTCCAAGTGATTTTCTTGGCTTCCTCTAACGTTTTACCCTTGGCCATCTCGGTAATGATCGATCCTGTGGCAATGTTGGAAGCGCATCCGTACGACTCGAATTTGATGTCGGTGATCTTATGGGTTGCCGGATCCACTTTGATATTGACCGAAACCATATCGCCGCATGCGGGGCTTCCTTCGGTGGCCTTTCCGTCGGCGTCCTCTAAACGCCCGACATTGCGGGGGTTGCGAAAATGTTCGAGCACTTTATCATTATAAGGGAATGCCATCTGTTGATCGCCTCCTAACTTTTGCCCAAAGGGCTAATTATTCTCAGCTGTTTTACGATGCTTTCCAACGTTTCTACAACGAAAGCTGTTTCCTCCATCGTATTATATCGCCCCAGCGTAAAGCGCAGCGAGCCATGGACCCTTTCGTGGTCTCCGCCGATCGCGGAAATGACGTGGCTGCCTTCCAAAGACCTGCTGAAACAGGCGGAGCCGGTGCTGACGGAGATACCGTACAGATCGAGGTGCAGCGTGATGGACTCGCCTTCCACATGGTGAAATGTGATATTTGCGTTTTGCGGCGTTCTGTTTTTTGGATGGCCGTTGAGGGTCACATTCGGTATGCTTTTCAGCACGGAGGCGATGATCGTGTCGCGCATATCTCTGAGACGATTATTTTCTTCGTCCGTCACGAGTTCCGCCGCTTTGGCAAACCCCACGGCGCCGGGTATGTTTTCCATGCCGGCCCGGAGGTCAAACTCATGAAAACCGCCGTCCATGATCTTTGCAATCGGCGTGCCTTTGCGCACATAAAGCCCGCCGATCCCTTTGGGCCCGTGAATGGTGTGAGCGGACACCGTGATCAAATCGGCCGGCATCTTTTGTACATTTATCGGTACCCTTTTAAACGTATGGGTTGCGTCCGTATGGAAAAGCGCACCCTGCTGCCTGCATATCGCGCCGATCTCTTCAATGTTTTGTATCGTACCGATTTCCTGATTGGCGTGCTGTACCGATACCAGAATAGTCTCGGGGCCAAGCAATCCTTTGAGCTGGTCCGTGCTAATCAAACCATCGGCATCCACATCCAGATAATCGACCTTGAACCCTTGCTTTTCCAGCGTTTTCGCGCTGTGAAGCACAGGAAAATCCTCAATCTTTGATACGATGATATGACGGCCTTTTTTATTCCCCAGGGCCTTCGCGACGCCTTTGAGCGCCAGATTGCTCGACTCTGTGCTTCCAGAGGTGAATATGAACTCGTCAGGCGACGCGCCCAGTTGTTTCGCCAGGCTGCCCCGTGCTTGCTCCATGGCCGCCTTTGCCTCGAGCCCCAGAGAATACCCGAACTCTGACGTGGCCACGGAATAGCATTCGAAAAAGTAAGGCGTCATCGCCTCCAGGACAGCCTCGTCCAACCGCGTCGCGGCCGCATTGTCCATGTAATAGTTTTTGTCTGCCATCGCCGACTCCTCTAAATAAACAGTGTGATCGACGAATCTCTGGCTTCTCTGATATATGTTCCCACCGCGCCGTATTCGTCGATGACGTCTTCGCGTAAATCTTTTGGTTTTATACCCATCAGGTCCATGGTCATCTCACAGGCAATGATCCTGCCGCCCAGCTCTTTATAATCCGCCAACAGCCTGTCTAAAGAGGCGACATTGTTCTTTTTGATGCGTTTTAAGATCATCAGTTTACCCAGGCCCAGCATGTTCTTTTTGGATAAAGGCCCTTTATAGAGCCCGGCTTTTTTAAGCCGCTCGAGTCCCCAGAACGTTAAATACAGCGACGCTTCCATACCCATCGATAGCGCACCGTTGGCGATAATCAGGGCACTGTACAGTTTGTCCATGTCCCCGCTGTGAAAAACGATCGTGGCTTTGTCAGTCATGATGCAGTCCTTTCTATTTTTGGAGCCTGATCGTCCAGGCTTCTGCTGTTTGCTCGTCGCTGATGATTTTGACTGACAGGGCATCGGCCGCCATCGGTATTTCTTTTCTGGATGCGGGGTTGGTTCCGGTAATTTCGATGATATCGCCGGAAACCGCTTTTTTTAATGCCTTGCGCGTTTCCACCAGTGGGACGGGACAGCTTTCTCCTCTGACATCGACTTTGATTTCTGCCATGATGAAAACCCCTTTTTAAGTTATTATGAAGATTCAGTTCGGTTGCAAAACACCGCTTGTCTTAATTATGATACCAGTTAAAAGCTGGTTTATACAAAGGTAAGTCATAGGAGCCGGTAATTGTTATTCTCAAATACTCTGAGCCGAACATTTCAACTTTATTTTATTATATCACAGCATGCCGCAGAGCCGCAAGAAAACAGAAAAGTATGCGCGTTGGCATAATCATAAACTGAAATCAGTATAAAAGGATTAATTATCCGTATGGATATTAACAATGCATAGGCTGATAAATCTTATGGTGGAAAAATACATATATGTATGGTACTATAATGAATATCATTTTTATTTGGCATAATTTTTAAAACAGTCAATATGTACAGTATAAACCGCTTAATGGCTCCGGTATGTGAGAAAAAATAATCTGCACTATAATTAACACGTTGCATGAAATTAACAAAACAGGCGGACTGCGCTACCGGCGGGCTAACAAATATAATAATCTTTTTGAGGTGTTAAATGAAAACAAAGGAAATGAATAAAGAACAGCTGATTGCACGAATCGATGTGTTGAATAAGCAGATTACTGAATTGAAGGCGGTTGAAGCCCAGCAACGAAAGATAGAAGAAGAATTAAGATCATCGGATGAAAGATTCCGCTTCCTCTTCAACACGGCTCCTATAGGTCTTAGTATTTCAAACGCGCAAGGGGATATACTTAATGCCAACAGAACCATACAGGAGTTGCTGGGATACACCATGAAAGAACTCAGGTCGATGAACTTTATTGATTTTTATACGGATCCGGATGAGCGTCAGAGGCTTTTGGATAATCTTATTAAATCAAATCACGTACGCGATTTCGAAACAAAGTTTAAGCATAAAGATGGTTCGATATGGTCTGTGCTGATGAACTCAGATTATATTAATATGGGTGATGACAAGGTGTTATTGACATCGATACACGATATTACCCGGTTTAAACAAATACAAGAGGACTTAATGGAGTCAGAAGAACGGTATCATGTTCTTTTCAGCAATGCACCGGTGGGTATTACCGTTACGGATTTTCGAGGACATTTTTCTGCCAGTAATCAAGCGATACAAGAACTGTTGGGTTATACCGCAGAGGAGTTCAAGAATAAAAACATTGCTGATTTTTATGATGATAAGACTGCAAGGCAGCGGCTGCTGGGCTTGACGGAAAAATACGGTGTTGTACGCGACTTTGAGACGAAATTTGTGAAAAGCAACGGCGAATTGATTACCGTACTGATAAACACCGATTTAATCGATCTTAAAGAACAAAACAAGGTGCTGCTTACCTCAATACGTGATATTTCCAGCCTTAAAAAGGTTGAAGAAGCGCTCACGAAAGAACGTGATTTTACCAACGCCATTTTAAATACGACAGCATCGCTGATATTGGTGATAGATCGGGAAGCACGGATCACCAGATTTAACCGCGCCTGTGAAAAAACGACCGGTTATTCTTTCCATGAAATCAAAGGCCAGCATATGTGGGATACCCTTTCTGCCAACCCTGAACTGACCAGAGAAAAGGTAAAAAAACTCCTGGACGGCAATTATCCCAGCGCCCATGAGAATTTCTGGCGGACAAAAGATGGAGAGACGCGTCTTATCTCCTGGTCAAATACCGTGCTGCTGGATGTAAAAGGTGAGGTCGAATATATTATCGGCACCGGCATTGATATCACCGAGCGCAGGCAGGCGGAAACTGAGCTGCAGCAAGCCAATCAGAAGCTGGCCGGCTGGGTCAGCGAGCTCGAAAAAAAATCCGCACAGATGAGTCAGCTGAGCGAAATGGGCGACCAGCTCCAAAGCTGCCAGAACATCGAAGAGGCCTGTGCAATCAGCGCCCAGTATATCCAGATGATATGCCCGGCCAGCCAGGGCGCTTTATATCTGATCAATCCATCGAAGGATTTGGCCGAGGCGGTTGCAATGTGGGGCGACCCCGATTCAATCGAAAAGGTGTTTTTACCGATAAACTGCTGGGCGATACGGCGAAGCCATGCACATCAGGTTGACGAAGCCCACCCGGGATTGCGCTGCGGACATATTACCGGCCCACAAACCGGCCAATATCTCTGCGTGCCGATGATGGCCCACGGCGAAACCCTGGGAATATTGCATTTGAGTTACACTAAGCAGGATCAGCAAAACTCAACGGGTATACTATTCAAGGAATACAAGACCCAACTGGCAGTAGCCGAGCATATCGCCATGGCATTGTCAAATTTAAGACTTCGGGAAACATTGCGCCAGCAGTCGATCCGGGATACGCTGACCGGCCTCTTCAACCGGCGCTATATGGAAGAGACGCTGACCAGAGAACTTCATCGGGCCGAGAGGGAGAAAACGCCGATAGGCGTGATCATGTTTGACATCGATCATTTTAAGGAATTCAACGACCTCTCCGGGCACGATGGCGGGGATTCTTTGCTTCGCGAGCTGGGTGCTTTTCTAAAAAAAAGCACGCGCGGCGGAGATGTCGTGTGCCGTTACGGCGGAGAGGAATTTACCGTTGTGCTTCCGGGTGCAAATCTGGAAAACTCCCGGCTTCGGGCTGAGGACCTGCGGCAGGGAGTGAAAGAACTTTTGGTATACTACCTGGGCAAACCGCTTGGCAAATGCACGATATCGCTCGGCGTCGCCGCTTTCCCCGAGCATGGCATGACAGGTGAAGAGATCCTGAAAAGCGCCGACAGCGCCCTTTACCGCGCTAAAAATGAAGGCAGAGACAGGGTCGTGGTTGCCTCGGTCATTGGTTAACAGCGGTAGTTGCTCCGATGAACATACGAGAAATCCTGACATCATTTTTCGTTTGTTGTGATTTAAAACCACTTGCTTTCACCAGCGTGCACCCAATACCTTTTCAACAAATACCCTGGCGATTTCAGTGTCAAATTGCGTCCCGGCATTTCGTTTGATTTCTGCCACGGCCTCTTCTTCACTTAAGCTCTTTCGATACGGCTGTTCGCTCCTCATGGAATCGTAAGCATCGGCAATGGCGATGACTCTCGATTCCCAGTGTATTCCCTCGTCTTTGAGGCCCTTGGGATATCCTTTGCCGTCCCATCTCTCATGGTGTGCGAGCACGTATTCCGCAATATTATAAAACTCTCTTGATGTGCTCAATATCCGATAACCTATTTCCGGATGGTTTCGAATTTGTGCCCATTCAGACTCAGATAGTTCTGAATCTTTATTTATTATCGCTTTTTCAATGGCTATTTTCCCGATATCGTGCAGTTCCCCCGACATCTTCAGCTCATTTTGCTTATCATCGTCTAAATGATAAGCTTTGCCGATTTCTTCACATAGCAGGCTCACTCTTTTTGCGTGTTCTTCTTCACGAGGGCACATAATATGTAATGTGTTGAGAATCGATTTGATTGTGGCGCTGCGTTTACTGTCATTGGAAAGGAATTTTTTACGATACATATAATTTTCTGCATTTTTCAGCACTTCCCATACCGCCTGTTCATGCACATTCTTTGTATCCCACCCGAATGACAGAGAAAGACAGATCCCCATTATCTTTTCCTGCTCAACCTTTTCCTTAATTCTCATGACCAGCTTTTCAACTGACGGCGCGGCGGTTTTAGGCAGCAGAACGATAAACTCATCGCCGCCTGTCCTTGCGATAATATCGTCGGCGCGGCACTCGGCCTTAAACACCTCCGCGATCTGCTGAATCAGCTGATCCCCGCTCTGATGCCCGAAAGCATCGTTGATTGTTTTCAGGCCATTGACATCGGCATACACAAAAGAAATCGGCAGGTTTCTTTTTGTATCCAGGCGTTTTACTTCTTCTTCGAAATACCTGCGGTTGTATAGGCCTGTCAGCTGATCGTGATAACTCAGATACTCAATTTTTTTCTGCTTTTCTTTCTTTTCGCTGAAGTCCCTAAAAACAATGATGCAGCCAACGACTTTATTGTGTTTGTCTTTAATCGGCGCCGCGGTATCCTCTATGGCCTTTTCCGTGCCATCTTTTGATACCAGCATCGTATGATTCGACAATTCAACGATACTCTCCGTTTTATATACTTCATTAACGGGAGATTCGACTTTTTCTCTCGTATATTCATTGATAATATTGAATACGGACTCGGATGCTTCGCCAATGGCTTCCTGCTGTGCCCAGCCGGTCAGTTTCTGCGCGACCGGATTTAAAAATTGAATCTCATTGTCTCTGCTGATGACAATCACACCGTCTCCCACAGATAACAGCGTCGCATATAGTTTCTCCTCATTCTCTTTTACTTTGCTTTGCTCTGCTTCAATCCTTGTCAGGAGGTTGTTGATCGAGTTCCGTAAAAATGCAAACTCGCCTTTTCCGTGAGGATGGATTTTTTCTATTTCTTCGCCGGTTATGTCAATATTTTTGACTTCTCTTGTCAGCTCCATAAACGGTTTGGACAAATAAATACCCAGTATTGTAAAAAGGATCGCCGCAACGACAAGCATGGCAATGATATTGCCGATAAGGAACTTGTTTAATTGTTCCCTGCCCGAGAGATACAGGTCTCTTGATTTTATGAAAGTCAGTTTGACAGAAGATTCGGCATCAAGTGTATTGGGTAGGATGCACTCAAATTCCAGCTCTTTTTCATTGATCAGTATTCCATCCATTATATCTTCTTCTGATATGCCTTCACCCGAATCGAAAACGATCGTGTCAATTGACTTAAGACTGCTGTCTGCAATGCTTTCGATATATGAAATAACATTATCGTCGAGTTGCCTGCCGATAATCATTTTTCCGTTTGCATTTGCCTGAGCCAAAGAATCCGTGACGTCTGTCGATGCCGTAAAATAATACTCACTCCCCAATTTATACAGGCTCGATGTGTCTTCCTCTAAATTTGCTATCTCGATAACCTTATCGAAATCTTCAAAAAAACCGTCCTCGAATTCTGTGAATTGTTCCTCATCGAAGTTATAAAACTGTTTGTAGAAAATAGCGCCGTCATCATCAAAAAAGAGAATGAAGTTGATATCAAGGTAAATAAAAGTGTCTTCGACCAGGTTCAATTCGATATAGTCGGGGTTTTCGTTGTTTAAATATTCATATGTATCGTCCCAGTGGCCCCAGTCGTTGGCTGTTCCCTGGTACGCTTTGATTTTTTCACTAAAATATGAAGATATATTATTGCTGACGGATACAAGTTGAGCGTTTTCCTGTCCAATTAGGTAGTTATTAAAAAAGGCTCCGAAAATTAAATTGCTTATAACGACAGATATTAACATTATCGGGACCAGAATAAGAAAAATCCGGCTTCTTATTTTCATGGTGACCTCCCTCCTATAAACTAAACTATATATAACCTGATATTAACATTAGAAACGCTGCGTTTCAGCTCGCCCACTTGAATATGACCGGCATGTTTCCCCTTTTTACATGATTTGTAATTTACTTTAACCAAGGTGCAAAACATTTTTTCGATGGCGCAAGCAGGGTAACCGGTTCGCCGGTTACCCTGACTGTTTTAAAACTTCATTTAACTTCATGGCCCTCCATATTTGACTTAGGACCAAAAAAAGAGAGGCTGGTACCTCTCTTTTTACTCATATTATTCGATAACGCTTGTCACAACGCCCGAACCAACCGTTCTTCCGCCTTCGCGAATCGCGAAACGCAAGCCTTCTTCGATGGCGATCGGCGTGATGAGCTTGATTTCCATCTCGATATTATCGCCAGGCATCACCATTTCTGTGCCCTCAGGCAACGCGATACTGCCCGTCACGTCTGTTGTTCTGAAATAGAACTGCGGTCTGTAACCGTTGAAGAACGGCGTATGACGCCCGCCCTCTTCCTTCTTTAAGACGTAAACCTGGCCCCTGAAATGGGTATGCGGTTTGATCGATCCTTTTTTCGCAAGAACCTGCCCGCGCTCGATCTCATCTCTCTGTACGCCGCGAAGCAGCAGGCCAACGTTATCACCGGCCATCGCTGAATCAAGCAGCTTTCTGAACATCTCGATACCTGTGACAACAACGTCTCTTGTCTTTTCCGTCATGCCGACGATCTCAACAGACTCCTGAATTTTGATTGTTCCTCTTTCGACTCTGCCTGTCGCCACCGTACCGCGGCCTGTGATAGAGAAAACGTCTTCAACAGGCATCAGGAACGGTTTGTCAGAGTCTCTCTCGGGTGTCGGGATATAGCTGTCGACCGCCTCCATCAGCTCGAATATAGACTGGCAGGCTGGCTCTGTCTTCGCGTCTTTGCCTTCCGCCAATGCATTCATCGCCTGCAAAGCGCTGCCCTTGATCACCGGAATATCGTCGCCCGGGAACTCATAAGAGGAAAGAAGGTCTCTCACTTCCATCTCAACCAGCTCCAAAAGTTCTTCATCATCGACCTGGTCGACCTTGTTTAAATAAACAACGATATAGGGAACGTTAACCTGACGGGCTAAAAGTATGTGCTCTCTCGTCTGGGGCATCGGGCCGTCCGCTGCAGATACAACCAGTATCGCGCCATCCATCTGCGCTGCGCCGGTGATCATGTTTTTGACATAGTCCGCATGGCCGGGGCAGTCCACATGCGCGTAGTGGCGGTTGTTCGTCTCATACTCCACATGCGCTGTGTTGATTGTGATGCCTCTCTCTTTTTCTTCCGGCGCCTTGTCTATTTCGTCGTACTTCATAACCTTCGCCTGGCCGCTCTGCGCAAGGACCATCGTTATAGCCGCTGTCAGCGTTGTCTTGCCATGGTCAACGTGACCAATCGTTCCAATGTTTACGTGTGGTTTGTTTCTTTCAAACTTAGCTTTTGCCATTGATTTGTCCTCCTAAACAATTCATAATCATCATTTTAATAATTTTATATCTTAACGGCTTATCATAGCGCATGGGCGCCATTATCTGCTCGCATTAATAATACTATATTTTATCTCTTTAGCCAATAATCTTTTCAGCAATGCTGCCCGGCACCTCGTTGTAATGCGAAAATTGCATCGTGAAAGTACCTCTCCCCTGGGTCCTGCTCCTAAGATCCGTCGCATATCCAAACATTTCCGAAAGCGGTATCGACGCGCGAATCACCTGAGCACCGCTGCGCTGCCCCGTGCCTTCAATCTGCCCGCGTCTTGCGTTTAGGTTTCCCATCACATCGCCCAGATAATCTTCCGGCACGACCACCTCGACCGCCATGATCGGCTCAAGGAGCACCGGTGATGCTTTCCTCATCGCTTCTTTAAACGCCATTGACCCCGCGATCTTAAACGCGATCTCGGAACTATCGACTTCGTGGTAAGACCCGTCAACAAGCGTGGCACGAAAATCCATCACCTCAAAACCGGCTAACACACCGTTTTTGGCCGCCTCCTGTATACCGGCATCGACATGCGGGATATACTCGCGCGGTATCGCACCGCCGACGATCTTATCGACAAACTCGTACCCGCTGCCCGGATCCAGTGGCTCGACCTCGATTACGGCATGGCCGTACTGGCCCCGGCCGCCCGTCTGTTTTTTATACAGGCCCGTGGCTTTGACCGCTTTACGTATCGTCTCACGGTAGCTAACCTGCGGTTTGCCGACCTTGGCCTCGACTTTATATTCGCGCATCATGCGGTCAACGATGATCTCCAGGTGAAGCTCGCCCATTCCGGCGATGATTGTCTGCCCTGTTTCTGTGTTCGTGTACGTTTTAAACGTCGGGTCTTCTTCCGACAGCTTCTGCAGCGCGATCGTCATTTTATCCTGGCCCGCCTTTGTCTTGGGCTCGATCGCAACCTCGATAACAGGCTCCGGGAACACCATCTTTTCAAGTATGATCGGATGCTTGTCGTCGCAAAGCGTGTCGCCCGTCGTGATCTGCTTGAAACCGACAGCCGCCGCGATATCGCCGGCATGCACGCTGTCAATCTCTTCCCTCGCGTTGGCATGCATCTGAAGCAGCCGTCCGATACGCTCGCGTTTGCCTTTCGTTGAGTTAAAAACGTACGATCCTGTCTTCAATGTGCCGGAATACACGCGTATAAACGCAAGCTTCCCGACAAAAGGATCGGCCATGATCTTAAATGCAAGCGCGGAGAACGGTTCGTTATCATCCGCTTTCCTCGTTTCTTCATTATCGCTCGGGTTGATTCCGACAATCGGCGGCACATCCAGCGGGGACGGCATGAAATCGACAACGCAGTCGAGCAGCGGCTGTACACCTTTATTGCGGTATGACGAACCGCATGTCACCGGTACGATATCGAGGTCGATCGTGGCCTCGCGTATCGCGGCGACAAGCTCATCCCTCTTGATTTCATTACCCTCAAAATATTTCTCGAGAAGCTTATCGTTATGCTCTGCCACCGACTCGATCAGTTTTTCACGGTATTCTTCCGCCAGATCTTTTAAATCATCGGGTATCGCCATTCTCTCGGATATGGTGCCCAGATCGTCCATGTATACGATCGCCTGCATATCGACCAGGTCGATAATGCCCCGAAAGCTGTCCTCTTTGCCGATCGGCAGCTGTATGGGCACAGCGTTTGCCTTGAGCCTGTCTTTCATCATGTCGATAACATTCATGAAATCGGCGCCCATGATATCCATTTTGTTGACATACGCGATACGGGGGACTTTATACTTCGTCGCCTGGCGCCATACTGTCTCGGACTGCGGCTCAACGCCGCCCTTCGCGCAAAAAACAGCTACAGCACCATCAAGCACACGCAGTGACCTTTCGACTTCAACAGTGAAATCAACATGGCCGGGTGTGTCAATAATGTTGATACCGAAACCCCGCCATTCTGTCGACGTCGCGGCAGAAGTGATCGTGATCCCGCGCTCCTGCTCCTGCTCCATCCAGTCCATCACAGCGTCGCCGTCGTGGACTTCCCCAAGCTTATATGTTCTTCCCGTATAAAAAAGCACACGCTCGGTTGTCGTGGTTTTGCCCGCGTCAATATGCGCCATGATGCCTATATTTCTTGTTTTCTCAAGCGGATATTTTCTGGGCACAGCCATCCTCCTTAAGTCTCACGCTACCACCTGTAATGCGCAAACGCCCTGTTAGACTCTGCCATTTTGTGCGTGTCTTCGCGTTTTTTCACGCTTCCACCCGTACCGTTATACGCATCCATGATCTCTGCTGCGAGTCTTTCTTTCATCGTTTTCTCATGTCTTTTCTTTGTATTTGAGACCAGCCATCTGATTCCAAGCGTCTGCCTTCTGTCCGGCCTGACCTCAATGGGTACCTGATAGGTCGCACCGCCCACTCTTCTCGCTTTGACTTCAAGAACAGGCATGATGTTCTCCATCGCCTTCTCGAAAACTTCTAAAGGCTCCAGTCCCAGTTTTTCTTTAATAATATCAAAAGCATCATAACATATCTTCTGCGCCGTTCCTCTTTTTCCGTCCAGCATCACCTGATTGATGAGCTTGGTCAAAACCGTCGACATATATATTGGATCGGACAGAACATCATGCTTTGGAGCGCCTCCGCGTCTTGGCATGTTTTCTCCTCCTATTTATTACTTTTTCGGACGTTTGGCACCGTATTTGCTGCGCGCCTGTTTCCTGTCCGCGACTCCCGCACTGTCGAGAGCGCCTCTGACTATATGATATCGAACGCCCGGCAGGTCTTTCACTCTGCCGCCTCTGATCAGCACAACCGAGTGCTCCTGAAGATTGTGACCAATACCCGGGATGTAGGCCGTGCCTTCCATACCGTTGACCAGGCGAACCCTCGCTATCTTTCTTAAGGCCGAATTCGGTTTTTTTGGCGTCATCGTTCTCACCGTCAGGCAAACACCTCTTTTCTGAGGACACTGCTTGAGTATCGGTGAACCGCTCTTTGTCTCGGCCGTCTTTCTTCCATTCTTAACCAGTTGGTTAATTGTCGGCATACTTTTTATCCGCACCTCCTTTCAATATATCTTTTTCTATGAAAACCCCTCGCAACCCAAGTAAGGGGATGTATTTTATCCATTAGCTGATTTCAGCACAGCCGCGCACGCGCTGCCCACTTCGATCCCGCATGCACTGCCTATCTGGTGCATTGTATGCGACATATCATATGTGATGCCGTTATTTTCACACACGCTCTTCAGCTTGCCTATGATCTCTTCGTCCGCGTCTTTTGCGATATAGACCTTGCCGAGCATTGAAGCCTTGGCATAACGCAGCACCTGTTTTGTGCCCACGACCCTTATCTTAGGGCAGGATAATTCATGCGCCATACTCAAATGATATACCTCCAACGCACATATGCGCCCAATCCGCCCCAAAAAGCGCACAGCAGAGCCATTTTAACACCAGTAAAATCTCTTGTCAATCCTCTAAAAAAGATGTCTGGGAAAAATCTTCTTTTGGGTTTTCGTCTTTTTTCAGTATATCCGCCACTTTTTTCGTGGACGATTTCTTGGAAAAGATAAACCTCGTTATATCCGGATTATCCTGTACAAGAAACCACCCTCTGTTTTTCATGCTGTTACAAACCGGTATATCAAACACATTAATACATGTCTGTTCGGATTTTGCCTTCATATACGCGCCTGAGGCGACTTTTCCTAAAATATACCCTAATAATATGCCAGCTATAATGACGGCATACGGCAGCGCCTCGCTTGCCTGCACAATCGCGTCGCCGGTGGCCGGTATGGCAACAATCGCGACGGCTATCGCAAAAATAACAGCGATAGATAACCACTTTATACCTTCAACCCACCGCAGCACACGCCTGCAATCTTTACATATGGATATGGATACAGGCATCAGCGAACCGATACGCTGCCTGACCTTTTTGCCAATGCCAAAGAACATGCCTCTTTTGCTTTCGGGCTCGATGTGCGCCAGATCAACGATGGCGTAACCTGCGCGCTTATTTTTCTCTCCTTTGCAAAATTGACATTCATCCGACTGCAAGTCGTCAAAATCATCCGGCAAAAGCGATAATGTCACCTCAAAATTTTCAAGCATCTTGCCTAAATCATCCTTCTCCCTGAGTCCGCTGATATAACAATCTTTGCAGTCTTTATCAAGCCACTTGCAAAGCGCGCTGTCGCTGATCGCACATTTTTCATTCTTCGCCATACCAAATCCCCCAATATGTTATAGTTCGACCCGCACATCCGTCGAATCGTTTTCGTTATACTCATCCGGTAATACATCGGCATTGCGCTTATCACTTTTCTCAAGCTGGGGCAAAATATCCTCGTTGAGTATGTTCTTGATCACATCGATGTTTTTATAACGTTTCATGCCCGTACCTGCCGGTATGAGCTTGCCGATGATCACATTCTCCTTCAGTCCCAACAGCGGATCTTTTTTGCCTTTTATCGCCGCTTCGGTCAGCACCCTTGTCGTTTCCTGGAAGGAAGCCGCTGAAAGGAAAGAATCTGTCGCAAGAGACGCTTTTGTGATACCGAGAAGAACGCGTTTTGCCGTCGCCGGTTTTTTCCCTTCTCTGATCATGCGCTCGTTCTCAGCGTCAAACAGATGTATGTCGACCAAAGAGCCGGGCAGAAGATCGCTCTCTCCGGCATCTTCTATCTTGCATTTTTTAAGCATCTGGCGAATGATGACCTCGATATGCTTGTCGGATATCTCAACACCCTGCAGGCGGTAAACCATCTGAACCTCTTTTAAAAGATATGCCTGGACGCCTTTCGCGCCTTTGATCTTCAAGATATCGTTCGGGTTGATCGAGCCTTCGGTCAGCTCGTCGCCCGCTTCGACCATATCGCCATCTTTTACCTTTATCCTTGACCCAAACGGAATGGGATATACCTCTGCCACACCATCTTCGCCGATAACGGTGACCTCAAGCTTCTTTTTGCTGTCTCCGACAGTCACCTTGCCCGCGATATCGCTGATCGTGGCGAGGCCCTTGGGCTTTCTCGCCTCAAAAAGCTCTTCGACACGGGGAAGGCCGTGCGTGATGTCTTCTCCCGCGACGCCGCCCGTATGGAACGTTCTCATCGTCAGCTGTGTACCCGGCTCGCCGATCGACTGAGCCGCGATAATGCCCACCGCCTCGCCGATGCTGACCACTTTTCCGGACGACATGTCAGAACCGTAACACTTTGCGCAAACGCCGTGTTTTGTTTTGCACGTCAGCACCGAGCGTATATATGCGCCTTTGATCCCTGCCTTTTCGACAAGGCTGCAATGTTCGTGCGTAATGAACTCGTTGGTACGGACGATGACTTCGCCTGTCTTCGGGTGGACGATATCCGCCGCCGCGTACCGGCCGCCGATACGGTCGATAAACGGTTCGATCACTTCTTTGCCGTTTGTCACATCCTCGACCCATACGCCCCTGACTGCGTCTCCCTTGTCAAAGCAGTCGAGATCTCTGACGATCACGTCCTGGCTGACGTCGACCAGCCGGCGCGTCAGGTACCCGGAGTCGGCTGTTCTCAGAGCGGTATCGGCAAGTCCCTTTCTGGCGCCATGTGTTGAAATGAAGAACTCCAGAACGGTCAGGCCTTCTCTGAAATTCGCCCTGATCGGTATCTCGATGATCTCGCCCGACGGGTCTGCCATCAGTCCGCGCATGCCCGCCAGCTGCCTGATCTGGTTCGTCGAACCTCTGGCGCCCGAATTGGCCATCATAAATACCGGATTGAACGGGCTTAAGTTCTTCATCAGCGCCTGGGTCACAAGCTCTGTTGTCTCCGCCCAGACATTGATGACATTTTCTTTTCTTTCTTTATTGGTCAGGAAGCCTCTTTTAAACTGCTTCTCGATCTCAACGACTTTTTCTTCGGCCTTTTCGATATAGCCCGCCTTTTCATCGGGTATCACGATATCGCTCACGCTGATCGTGATGGCTCCCAGTGTCGAGTAGTGAAACCCAAGGTTTTTGATATCGTCCAGCATTGCCGACGTCTTTGTTTCTCCGTATTTTCTGAAACAAAAATCAACGATCTTTCCAAGCTGCTTTTTACCCACTAAAAAGTCGGCCTCAAGCAAAAACTCATTTTTAGGATCCGTTCTGTCGACAAACCCGAGATCCTGCGGAATGGCTTCGTTAAAAATAATGCGGCCCGGCGTTGTTTTTAACATCTTGTTTTGCTTTATGCCGTCGATTATTTTTGTAAACTTGACAGTGACCATCGCCTGAAGGTCGACTGCGCCCGTCTCATAGGCGATGACCGCCTCTTCCGGGCACGAGAAATAGCTGCCTTCGCCTTTGGCTCCTTCACGGTGTATCGTCAGATAATAAGTGCCGATGACCATGTCCTGCGTCGGGCTGACAACCGGTTTGCCGTCCTGGGGCTTTAAAATGTTGTTCGCGGCCAGCATCAAAAACCGGCATTCCGCCTGCGCCTCGACGCTGAGCGGCACATGCACGGCCATCTGGTCGCCGTCAAAATCCGCGTTATACGCGGTGCAGACGAGCGGATGCAGCTTTAGCGCTTTGCCCTCGACAAGCACGGGCTCAAACGCCTGTATGCCAAGCCTGTGCAGCGTCGGCGCGCGGTTTAACAGCACGGGATGGTCTTTGATGACGTACTCAAGCACGCCCCAGACCTCCGGCCGCACGCGCTCGACCATGCGTTTCGCGCTTTTGATGTTATGCGCAAGCCCGTCCTCGACAAGCTTTTTCATCACAAACGGTTTAAACAACTCGAGCGCCATCTCTTTGGGCAGCCCGCACTGGTACATCTTGAGCTCCGGGCCAACGACGATAACGCTTCGGCCCGAGTAGTCGACACGTTTTCCCAGAAGGTTCTGCCGAAAGCGCCCCTGTTTGCCTCTGAGCATATCGGACAGCGACTTCAAAGGCCGGTTGCCGGGGCCGGTCACGGGACGCCCGCGCCTGCCGTTGTCAATCAGCGCATCGACCGCTTCCTGCAGCATGCGCTTTTCGTTGCGTACGATGATATCCGGCGCCCGGAGTGCAAGCAGCCGGTTTAAACGGTTGTTTCTGTTGATCACGCGCCTGTACAGGTCGTTCAAGTCGCTGGTCGCAAACCGTCCGCCGTCAAGCTGCACCATCGGCCGAAGTTCGGGCGGTATGATCGGTATGCAGTCGAGTATGATCCACTCGGGCTTGTTGCCGGATTGGCGAAACGCCTCAATGACTTCAAGCCGTTTGATCGCGCGTACACGTTTTTGGCCGCTGCACGTCTCCAGTTCTTTTTTCAGTTCTTTAGACGACTTATCAAGATCGATCTGGCGCAGCAGGTCCTTGACGCCCTCCGCGCCCATCTTTGCAATAAACGCTTCCTCACCGTATTTTTCCTGACACTCTCGGAGTTCTTTATCGAACAGAAGCTGCTTATACTCAAGCGGCGTATCCTTCGGGTCCGTCACGACAAACGCCGCAAAATACAAGATCTTCTCCAGGTCTCGGGGCGACATGTCAAGCAGCAGCCCCATGCGCGACGGTATGCCTTTAAAATACCATATATGCGACACGGGCGCGGCC
This sequence comes from Eubacteriales bacterium, assembly GCA_028711205.1. GTDB lineage: Bacteria > Bacillota > Clostridia > Christensenellales > SZUA-584 > JAQTSP01. Next base: position 18,916 of record JAQTSP010000009.1, read on the forward strand.
AGCTCGATATGGCCCATGCGCTCGCGCCTGACTTTGGCGCGCGTGACCTCGACGCCGCATTTATCGCATATGATCCCTTTATAACGCACGCGTTTATAGCGTCCGCAATGACACTCCCAGTCTTTTGTGGGTCCGAAAATACGCTCGCAAAACAGACCGTCCTTTTCGGGTTTCAGTGTCCGGTAGTTGATTGTTTCGGGCTTTTTTACTTCGCCTCTTGACCATTCCCTGATCTTTTCAGGAGACGCCAATCCAATCTGAATTGAATCAAAATTGCCAAGCTCAAACAAATAGTTCCTCTCCTCTCGTATGCTAAAAATCTAAAACTTTACTCGTTGTCATCAAAATCATCGTCGAACACATCTTCATCGTCTTCTATCAAGCCTTCGAGAGATTCTATTTCGATATCTTCAAAATCATCGTCACCCTCATCGTCGTCATCATCGCTCTTAACTTTTAAGATCTCATCTTCAATATCGATTTCAATATCGTCAAAACCATCAAGGTCGGGTACATTAAGCTCTTCAAAACTGATATCAGAGAAATCTTCTTCTTCGCGGCTTCTTGACGCGCGCCGCTCGGAAATCCCCTCGACCTCCGCGCCTTCGATGTTGACCTCAAGGCCGCTCACTTCATCTTCGATGCTCTCTTTGATCGAGATCTCTTCGCCCACGTCGCCCAAAACCTTGACGTCAAGCGCCAAAGACTGCATTTCTTTGATCAGCACCTTGAACGATTCGGGTACGCCGGGCTCGGGGATGTTCTCTCCTTTGACGATGGCCTCATATGTCTTGACACGCCCGACCACATCATCGCTTTTGACCGTCAATATCTCCTGCAATGTGTTCGCCGCGCCGTAGGCCTCGAGCGCCCAGACCTCCATCTCGCCGAAACGCTGCCCGCCGAACTGGGCTTTGCCGCCAAGCGGCTGCTGCGTCACCAAAGAATATGGGCCGGTCGAGCGCGCATGTATCTTGTCGTCGACAAGATGGTGAAGCTTCATGATATACATATAACCGACCGTCGTGCGGTTCTCAAAAGGCTCGCCGCTGCGGCCGTCGCTAAGCACCATTTTCCCGTCGGGATTCAGCCCCAGATCTTTAAAATGCTTGATGATGTCATCTTCCGTCGCGCCGTCAAAAACAGGCGTCGCGATCCGCCATCCAAGCAACTTTGCGGCATATCCCAGGTGAACCTCGAGCACCTGGCCGATGTTCATACGCGAAGGCACACCCAGGGGATTCAAAACGATGTCAAGCGGCGTGCCGTCGGGCAGAAACGGCATATCTTCAATAGGCAGTATCCTTGAAATAACACCTTTGTTGCCATGGCGCCCGGCCACCTTGTCGCCAACGGAAATCTTCCGCTTTTGCGCGATATAACACCTGACAAGCTTGTTGACGCCCGCCGTCAGTTCATCTTTATTCTCTCTGGTAAACACTTTGACATCGACAACGATGCCTTCCTCGCCATGCGGCACCCGAAGCGACGTATCCCTGACTTCTCTGGCCTTCTCTCCGAATATCGCTCTGAGCAGGCGCTCTTCCGCCGTCAGCTCGGTCTCGCCCTTGGGCGTCACTTTGCCGACGAGTATATCGCCCGCCCTGACCTCGGCACCGATGCGTATGATACCCCGCTCGTCAAGGTCTTTCAAGGCTTCTTCGCCCACGTTGGGTATGTCCCTTGTGATCTCCTCGGGACCCAGTTTCGTGTCCCTCGCTTCCGACTCATACCCTTCGATATGGATCGACGTAAACACATCGTCCTGCACAAGGCGCTCGCTGATCAGTATCGCGTCCTCATAGTTGTAGCCCTCCCATGTCATGAACCCGACAAGCACGTTGCGCCCGAGCGCCAGCTCGCCCTGGTCGGTGGATGGGCCGTCCGCGATGATGTCGTCTTTCTTGACCTGCTCGCCGATCTTGACGATCGGATATTGATTGATGCACGTTCCCTGATTTGAGCGTGAGAACTTGATCAGCTTATAGACCCTTATCTGATTCTTTTCCTGTATGATGATCGCGTCCGAAGAAACGTTTCTGACCACGCCGTCTTCCTCCGCCAATATCGTCGCGCCCGAGTCCTTCGCCGCCTTGTGCTCCATGCCCGTACCGACGATCGGCGCTTCCGGACTGATCAGCGGCACGGCCTGACGCTGCATGTTGCTTCCCATCAGCGCGCGGTTCGCGTCGTCGTTCTCGAGAAACGGTATCAGCGCCGTCGCCACGGATACGACCTGTTTTGGCGAAACGTCCATCAGGTCAACTTCGTCACGCGACACCTCGACAATCTCTTCCTGACGCCGTGACATGACCCGGCTGTGCACGAAAAACCCGCCCTCACCGATGGGCTCGTTGGCCTGTGCCACCACATATTTATCCTCTTCGTCGGCGGTTAAATAGACGATGTTTTCTGTGACGATCTTTTTATCCTTGTCG
>JAQTSP010000010.1 GCA_028711205.1 Eubacteriales bacterium
CCCGATCTCATACTGGAGAGGGATATGCTGGGCGAAGTTGATGCGGAGCTGATCGAGGTGACGGACCCGGCGACGATCAAGGACGCCTGCAGGGATGCCGATGCCGTCATCAACACCTATATGCAGCTGACGCCGGATATCATCGAAAGCATGGGCAAATGCAAACTGATCATACGCAACGGCATCGGCGTCAACACGATCGACGTGGATACCTGCAACAAAAAAGGCATCATGGTGGCGAACGTGCCGTCATATTGCCTGGACGAAGTCGCGACGCATGCGATCACGCTGCTGCTGGCTTTGGCGAGAAAGATCGTGCTGCTGAACGCTACGGTGCATCAAGGCGTCTGGGACGTCAAGAAGGCGATACCGGTTTATTCGCTGCAGGGCAAGACGCTGGGGCTTGTGGGTTTCGGCAAGATACCGCGCCTGGTGTACGAAAAGGCAAAACCGTTCGGGTTGAACGTGATGATGTATGACCCGTATGTCACGGAAGAGGCGGCCAAAGAAGCGGGAGTGCAAAAGGCCGGGCTTGAGCGTTTGCTTGAAGAGAGCGATTTCATATCGGTACATTGCCCGCTGACAGCCGAGACAAAGCATATGTTCAACGCTGAAGCGTTTGGGAAGATGAAAAAAAGCGCGTATATCATCAACACGGCGAGAGGCCCGCTGATCAACGAAAGCGATCTCATCGAGGCGCTGCAGCAGGGCAAGATCGCGGGCGCCGGGCTCGATGTACTGACCCAGGACAGTGTGGACCCCGCCAATCCGCTCCTCATGATGGGCAACGTGATCATCACGCCGCACGCCGCGTGGTACAGCGAGGAGTCGATCGTGACGCGCAGGCGGCAGACGGTCGAGAGCGTTATCAGCGTGCTTGAGGGCGGTGAGCCCGCGTCGCTGATCAACAGGAAACAGCTGGGGCGGTAAGAACAAGAGAGCGATAAAATTTACGGATATAAGAAGAATGCATTTATAAATAAGGAATATACCTGTCCGGTGCGGGCGCCAAGAATTCAAAAACATGACTACGGTATTATGAATATGAAGGGTGTTCCGTAAACAAGATGGATGTGACCGCACCGGATAATAACTGGAAATACGATGATGAAGCGTATGGGCAAGGAAAAGATCAAATATCCAGACATAAAGCCTCTATACCATGACGGCCTGTGAAAGCAGGCACGGAACACCCTTCAAGATTTTAGTTCGGCAGCAAAAGCGAAAAAAGCTGTTTGTGTTGCCATTGATACAATAGTTCTTATCACATTTTGCAAATGTTTTGCGCATTTTACTGAAAAACTGAATAGCCGGATTATTTTGTTTAACATTGCTGTTTTATAAAACGGCGTTTATCAGAATGATTTTGATTTTAATGAGTGATGGAGGAATTATGGAGATCATATTTTTGTGTTGTGCGTTTATATGTATATTGTTTGGCCTATATCAAATTACGTTTATTCGTCAAAAAAACAAAGATGAAAACATAAGCAAAATTGCAGGGTATATCAAACAGGGCGCGATGGCTTATCTGAAACGGCAATATATCATTATTGCGGTTTTTTGTGTAGGCATGTTCGTGCTCATATGTTTTGTTCCGTTCCTTGGTATCAATACGGCAATCGCTTTTATTGTAGGCGCACTGTTCTCTGTACTCGCGGGGTTTATCGGTATGAGAGTGGCGACGACCGCGAACGCCGCGACGGCAACGGCGGCCAGGCAGGGGATGCATCCCGCATTTATCATCGCATTTTCGGGCGGCAGTGTGCTGGGACTTTTTGTTGTTGGATTAGGCGCACTGGGGCTTGGGCTGCTGTACGGGGTGTTCGGCGATCTGTATGTGCTGACCGGGTTCAGCCTTGGCGCAAGCTCGGTGGCGCTGTTCTGCCGCGTTGGAGGCGGTATATACACAAAGGCCGCTGACGTTGGGGCCGACCTGGTCGGCAAGGTGGAAGCGGGTATTCCGGAGGACGACCCGAGAAATCCGGCCGTTATCGCGGATAACGTGGGCGACAACGTGGGCGACGTCGCGGGTATGGGCGCGGACCTTTTTGAGAGCTATATCGGATCAATCATTTCCGCAATGCTGCTGGGATATGCGGTGTATCAGGATATCGGCGTGACGTATACGCTGCTGCTTTGTGCATCGGGTATGATCGCATCGGCGGCAGGCATATTTGTTGTCAAGCGGCTGAGGTTGTCCAGCATCAGCCTGTCGCTGGATATCGGAACATATGTCAGCGGATTTCTAGTAACGGGCGCGTCGCTGGTGCTGAGTATGGTTATATTCGGTACTCAAAACGTCTTTTTCGCGACACTTTCCGGGATATTGGCGGGTTTGGCGATCGGAAAGGTGACGGAATACTATACGTCATCGAAGTACAGACACGTCAAAAAAATTGCGCATCAGTGCGGTACAGGATCGGCGACGAACATTCTCTCCGGCCTCGCGGTGGGCATGCGGTCGACAGCACTGCCGATCCTGATTATCGCGGCGGCGGTGCTGGCCTCATACTTTTCGGCAGGCGTATTCGGCATCGCTTTGGCGGCGGTGGGTATGCTGGCGACGGTCGCAAACATCATTGCTGTCGATGCATACGGCCCGATTGCCGATAACGCGGGCGGGCTTGCGCAGATGACGGAGCAAGATAAAAGTGTACGCAAGATCACCGACAGCCTGGATTCGGTGGGCAATACAACGGCTGCGATCGGTAAAGGTTTTTCCATTGGTTCTGCTGCGCTGACCGCGCTGGCGCTGTTTACAACCTATGCGAACCGGGTGGATTTAAGCACCGTCAATGTGCTGGATCCAAAAGTTATAGCAGGGGTGCTTATTGGCGGGATGCTTTCGTATCTGTTCGCTGCGCTGACAATCGAGGCGGTTTCCAAGGCCGCTAACAAGATGATCGATGAGGTCAGAAGGCAGTTTAGAGAGATTACAGGAATTATGACGGGCGAAGCCGTTCCGGAATATGCAAAGTGTGTGGATATATCCACAAAAGCCGCGCTGCGTCAGATGATATTGCCGGGATTGCTTGCCATTGCCGCGCCGATTGCCGTCGGGCTGCTGCTCGGCAAAGGCGCGCTTGCCGGGCTGCTTGTGGGCGCCACGGTGACGGGCGTGCCGGTCGCGATACAGATGGCAAACAGCGGCGGAGCTTGGGACAACGCGAAAAAACATATCGAAGAAGGAAATTTCGGCGGTGCCGGCAGCGATCATCACAAGGCGGCAGTTATCGGGGATACTGTGGGAGATCCTATGAAAGATACGGCCGGCCCGTCAATCAACATACTGATCAAGTTGATGGGTATTGTTGCGGTTGTGTTCGCGTCGCTGTTTCTGGGGTGACTGTACTGACGCGGGGAGGATAAATCCTCTTTCTTTCGGGACTGTATTAATCGATAATGATTTATGATGATAGCAGAAATGGAAAAAGCAGCCGAAATGTTTCGGCTGCTCCCCCCAAACTTTTCCCCAAGCTGTCATACACCGGCTGTCATACCCAAGATGCTGTTCCAGGATGCTGTACAATGATGTCAAACCAGGATGCCATGCGATGGTGTCAAACCAGGATGCCAAACGATGATGTCAAACCAAAGATGTCACATGGTGCCGAAGGTGGGACTTGAACCCACACGGTATTGCTACCACCGGATTTTGAGTCCGGCACGTCTGCCAATTCCATCACTTCGGCATATTTTGCGCCTTTGTAAATATAGCATATTCGATATTTGGCGTCAAGACATTCGTCCGCTCTGCTGCAATAAATGTGATAAGGCAATACACGCTGCACTTTCATATGGTACGCAGCGCGGCGGACATGAATACGATTTGTTGGCAATGCCTTTTTTGCGGGCCTCTTTATTGCTGCGCGGTACCGATGCTTTCTTTTTCAGGCCGGTCATCAGAAGGCTTAAACAGCTTCTTCGCCATGAGTATAAAAACGAACGCGCATACGGCGATAGCACCCAGTATGATTTCGAGCTGATACGCCGTGACGCCGAAAACCCGCGGCAGTATGACGAGCGGTGCATCGATGACCATGTGCAGCAGTATGGCAACAACGACATAGATGAATTTGCGCTCTTTGACCGCATAGAGCACAAGCAGTGACAGCGCGATCTGAATGGTAAACGCAAAGATGCGCTCGATACCGCCAAGATAGAAATCGATCACCGGCGTTTGGGTCAGCTGTGTGACGATCAGTTGTGCCGTTTCTTCGGGCAGCAGCGCCGCGATCTGATCGAAACCGCCGTTGTTGATGCTGAGAGCCAGCACCAGATTGCTGATATTGGACATGCCGACGATAACAATGGCTTCGATGCCGCCGTGACCGACGCCGAAGGCAATACCATCGATATAGCGGCGGTTTTTCTTCAGCAGCGAGAAGCCGCCAAAGCGGCCGAGCTCTTCAAACAGCCCGGCAGTCAGTCCGAGGAATATGCCGTAAAGCCACGGGCGCGCCGTCATCTGTGCGTACCAGTCCATTGGAGGGAGCACATAGGTGATAAGCGGTATCCTGATGATCAGCTGAAACACGAGGAATACGGCCGCGCCGACCAGTATGGGAACGATCGTGCGTCGTTTCCTGATGACGAGGTATAATATGAAACCAAGAGGCAAACCAAAGCAGATGATGATGTTGATGATCATAGCGATGATTGAGGATGTTTGAACCATATCAGTACACTCCTGTATAATTTTTTTTGGAATGCAGTCCCGCAGTCGTAAAAAGAAATTCCTGACAACAGATAATAAAGGATATTTATTAGTATAATTAAGATAATCGAAGATGTCAAAGAAATCGACACGGCCTGCGGTCAAAAAAGATATAAAAAGGAAACAGCTGATCTGATGATAATAAAAGAGCCGGGGATGAAACCGGCCCATTCGTTATTCGTGGAACGGTCCCTTGATATCTTTCTGTTTTGCGTTAAGACGGGCTTATTTATTTACCGCAAACCCCGCATACTATGGTATAATAGTTTCGTATAAAAAGGGGGGAGAGAGCGAATTGTCTGTCATCACGATTTCAAGACAAATGTGCAGTTTCGGAGACGAGATTGCCACAGCGCTGTCACAGAAGCTTGGCTGGGAGCTGATTACGCGTGACGCGCTTTTAGCGGATTTCCTGCCCGAAATCGCGACCCGCAATGAGCTTCACATGCTGACGGAAAGCGCGAAGTTCTATTTGAAAGAGAGCGAGAATAACGGCACGTTCTTAGAGTATATCGACCGCACGCTCCATGACCTTGCACAGGAACAGTCCGTCATTTTGGCCGGGTTTGGTTCCCAGGTGATTTTTGCAAACGATAAGGACGCGCTTCATATCAGGATCATCGCGCCAAAAAAAAACCGGGTCGCGCGTCTGAAAAAGCAGTACAACGTATCGGACATTGAAGCGGAGCAGATCCTTAAAAAAGCGGACAGGAAACAAACAAGATTCGTATTTACGATTTTTGGCGTTGATCTGACCGAGCCGTCATACTATAATCTGCTTTTGAACACCGCGGCGCTTTCGGTGGATGAATGTGTTGCGTCGATCACGGCGCTGCTCAAGGAGCGCGAGCTGCTGCTGCAAATGGAGAAGCAGACAGAGGATACAAATGTGATCAGCAATCTCTCGGATATGCCGGTGCTGAAGAACCAGGCGGAAATTGAATTTGCGAAAATATTGGATATGTATCAGATCGACTGGAAATACGAGCCGAAGATATTTCCGATAGAATGGGATCCGGAGGGAAATATCACATCGGCGTTCAGCCCTGATTTTTATCTTACGAAATTTGATACCTATATCGAACTGACAACGATGAATCAAAAATACGTGACAGAGAAAAATAAAAAAGTTAAAAAACTGCGCGAATTATATCCCGGCATCAACGTTAAAGTCGTATATAAAAAGGATTATCATTCTCTCATCGAACGGTTTAATGTCAACAAAGGAGAATAACCATGGACCTCAACTATAAGCGCGTCGCATTTACCGAGGAAATACTCAAAAACCGAATCAGCGAACTCGGGGCAGAAATCAGCCGTGATTATGCGGGCAAGGACCTGGTACTTGTCAGTGTGCTTAAGGGCACGCTGTATTTTTTTGCAGACCTGACGCGCGCGATCGATCTGCCGATACGGCTCGATTTTATATCTATCGGTGTTTATCCCAACGCGACCAATCGAACAGGCGCCGTGCGCATCACAAAAGATCTGGATATCGATATATCGGGCAAGCATGTGCTGGTGATCGAGGATATTATACGCACCGGCCTGACGACAGGATACCTCGTGCAGAATCTCGAATCGCGCATGCCTTCCAGCGTAAAAGTCTGCTCGCTGCTTGTCAATCCCGAACAGCAGCTCATCAATGTGCCCATCGCCTACTACGGCTTTCGGGTGCCAAACGCATGGCTGATCGGCTATGGCATGGATGTCAACGAGAAATGGCGCAATGTGCCGTACATCGTCGAAGTCGATAAAGCGGACTTATGAGATTGTCATAAAAACCGAAAATTAAAGGGGCATAAAAATAGAAAGGCTCCAGCGAACCCTTATCAAAATATTATCGGTGTGCGGCAACCCTTTTATGCAAAATTTTTGAACCTTACACATCTATTCCGAATCCTTTGAACTGTTGTGGGCCCGAATAAAATTCTGACCTTATACACCTCACAGAACCCTTAATCTATATGCCCGATCCGCGAACTGTCTTTGCTTTCGCTTCAACAGTGTCGCCTTTTGCTTTCCGCACTTTCATGCGGCGATCCTCCGCTCCGTTTAATACTCTTTCGGTATTCCCTGGAGCCTGTTTCTAGGTTACTCCAAATCGGAAAAAAATTCAACCAGCAAATAATATTAAATATTGCGATTTACTGGTATAAACAGTTTAATATGATTAAATATATATGCCGTTCTGTTGTTTTTAAAGTTTTTCAGACTATTTTGTAGCATTTCATTTTTTTTGAATTTATCTGTCGAAGACAGATCATTTATGAGGCGTGAATAAGATACAGCGAAAGCCAAATCATATGCAGTATATTGATGCAGGCGTATATGAACAGCAGTGCTGTGACCAGCACGTTTGATCTTTTCAATTGTTTATCGGTCGCCTTTTTTAGCCGGTAGTATAGAAAAATACAGAGCGCGGCGGGAAGGAGGATTTTGACCGCGAGCGCTGAAAACGTGCTTGCGACAAAAACAGCCATCACCGGATTGGCTTCCATAAAATAGCCTGTGCTCTGCAGAATGAGCGTAAAGACGATATCCAGCACATTGAGGATATAAAGCAGTATCAGTTTTTTTCGTACAGAGGCAAGGGAATGATCCCTGATGAATGACAGCATCAGCATTTCTCCACGGCGCATATGCTTTTTTACGCGGTTTTGGGACATTATACCATAAGGCGGAGCGGATGGGAAACATATTTTGGCCAGCCGGAAAAGTCCTGCCGGTTCGGTTTATGAGCGCTTGACAAAACGTATCCGAGTGCGTATTGTATTGAATTAGGGAATTGGCAAAGGGGACCATATATGAAAAAAAAGACAGGCATGATGCTGTTTGCGGTGGCGCTGGGTACATTTATGTCGGCGCTCGACGCGAGCGTGGTCAACATCGCCGTGCCCGTGATCAAAGAACATTTCGGCGTCACGCTGGCGACGGTACAGTGGGTGATTACCGCGTACCTGATCGTTGTGAGCAGCCTGCTTTTATTTTTCGGAAGGCTTTCCGACCTGTACGGCCAGAAGCGGGTGTACCTTGCCGGATTTGCCGTGTTTACCGCGGGCTCCGCGCTTTGCGCGTTTTCGGCAAGCGTTGAGATGCTGATTGTGCTGCGCGTTGTCCAGGCGCTTGGCGCGGGAATGATGTTTTCGACAGGGTCGGCCATCATTACGCACAACGTGCCGGCAAAGAACCGCGGCAAGGCATTCAGCGTGACTGCCATCGCCGTCGCGGTCGCGCTCTCGACAGGGCCTGTGCTCGGCGGCGCGCTGACGGACGCGCTCGGATGGCAAAGCATATTCTATATCAACATTCCCGTCGGGGCCGTCGGCATATTCCTCGCGGCAAAGTTCATACCGGCCGACAGAAAAGAACCTTCGGCGCCAATCGATATACCGGGCAGCGTGATGATATTCGGCGCGCTGTTTTTGATACTGCTGCCGCTCGATCAGCTCAACGAGGGCATGGACACATACCTGATCATCGCGATGTTCGTATCCGGCGTCATACTGGCCGCGTTGTTTATACGGCATCAGAAAAGGACACGGTATCCGCTGCTCAACCTGTCGCTGTTCCGCAGCCGCGTATTTTCGGCAAGCCTTTTGGCGGCGGTGCTTGCTTACATGGCGCAGTATATCATGGTCTTCCTCGCGCCGTTCTACCTCCAGACGATACGGTTATACGCCCCCTCGGCGGCGGGGCTTCTTTATATACCGATGCCGCTGGCGACGCTTGCGGTCGCGCCCCTGGCCGGCATCATAGCGGACAAGTCCGATACGCGTTTTATCAGCTCTGCCGGCGTCGGCGTGATGGCTGTGGGGCTTTTGCTGCTCAGCTTTCTTGATGTCAGCACGCCGCTCTGGTACATCATCGCCGCGATGGCGGTCACGGGCATGGGCTTTGGCATGTTCCAGACGCCCAACAACAGCGCCATCATGAGCAGCATCCCGGCGGACTTTCGGGGCGTGGCCTCGGGCATGCTGTCGACGGCGCGCAACATCGGCATGGTGCTTGGCGTGGGCGTATCGGGCGCGGTGTTCTCGTTCTTTTCGGCGCGCGCCGCAGAGAGCCTGGCGCAGCAGGGGATCGCCGGCACGGCCGCCGAAAAGGGCGCGTTTGTATCCGGCCTGCATATCACGTTTATCGTCGCGTGCGTGGTCGCGCTTGCATCGACGGCCGCGTCGCTGACCAAGGGCAAAGTCAAAACGCCCGGCATGATCGAAGACGCGCAGAAAAATTGAGAACACAAAAAAGCCGGTGGGAAGCCATCGGCTTCGTATTCATATAATAAGTCGCTGCCCTGAAACTATTTGAACTTGACCGCCGTGCCGTAGGCCATTACTTCCGCCGCACCCGACATGACCGCCGCCGATGCATAGCGGATATTGACAATGGCGTCTGCGCCCAGCGCCGCCGCTTCCTCCGACATGCGTTTTGTCGCCAGCGCACGCGCGTTGTTCATCATCTCGTTGTACGCCGTGAGCTCGCCGCCCACGAGCGTTTTAAAGGCCTGGGTGATATCCCTGCCGATGTTTTTGCTCTGGATCGTGCTGCCTTTGACAAGGCCCAGCATCACGAGTTCTTTACCTGTGATGTAATCAGTATTGACTAAGATCATCTTCTTCACCGCTCCTTATTTCTTTTATTCTTTGTATCAGCACATACAGGCTGACACCTATCAGCGCCAAAGCAATAACGGCGCCGATAATTTTGACGGCCAATGAAACGGGGATATACGCCCACGTGACCACCAGGGCGCACAAATACAGTACAAGAATGGCCGTAATCACAACGGGTGCAATCAACTTCTTTGTATGTTTTTTCATGTAAACACCGCCCTTAAATCAGCCGCCGCTATATCGTCACCATTTGCGCCTTGACGTTTTCCATGCCGTTCAAGGCTTTCTCAAGCCCGAGCATTTCCTCTCTGTCGCCCGTCATCTGCAAGACGAGCAGGCCTTCGTCCGAGCAGACCGTTTCCGCTTCGTGGAGACCCAGCCGCATCTTGATTGAGCACCCGAAACGCGAAAGCACCTGCTGTACATCGGGCGAATTCTTTCTTCTCTCTCCGATCCTGACGATCATGATATTATCATCCATCGATACGCCTCCTCTCATATTATTATGCCTAAACCGTTATCATACATGCTGCATTATACCATAATTTTGCGGCGGATGGTATGGAGAAAAGCGGGCCGCGCTTATATCTCATGCAATTTATTTTATTTCCTGATCCAGGCCCACAAACAAAGGGGTATCGAAGAAGTCTATTAAAGTTATATCAAAACCGTCACAAAGTTTCTTTATCGTCACGATGCCCGGGTTTGCACTTTCTCCATTCAATATGCTTTTGATCGTGGACTGGGGTATAGCCGCTATATAGCTTAACGCATTAGGCGTTATGCCGTGTTCTTTGCAGAGTTCACGAATCCTTCGGACAACTGCCTGACTTGTGTTCATAGACACCTCCAAGACGTTATATCACTAATTAGATGATAATATTTTGCCCGAAAAATGTTAGTGATATTTCACTAACTGTAAATTTAGTGTATAATTAGTGATATATCACTAGCTTGGAGGCCAACATGAAAAAAAACAAACATAGCGAAGCAATAAAAAGAGAGCGCGAAAAGCTCAACCTGATGATCGAAGAGGCGTTCGAGAAAGATATTTTGATATTGCAGAATGAGGCGATACAAAAACAGAGCCGCAGAGTGGACAGTATGGTCGCCCGGGCGGAGAAAGAGAGGGGATAAGGAAATAATTCTATTTTATCTTCTGATCCAGGCCCACAAACAAAGGGGTATCGAAAAAGCCGCGCACGCTGATGTCAAGCCCGCCGCACAGTTTTTTGATCGCCGCGACGCCTGCGCTGTACGTTGTGCCACCCACGATATCATTGACGGTGGACTGCGTAACGCCCGAAAGGTTGCAGAGCGCGTTGACCGTCAGCTTTCTCTGGCCGCACAATTCAAATACCCGTTTGACCACGGCTTCCGAGATATTCATAACAACAACCTCGAGCAATTTAGCACCTTAACGGTTAACAAAATACCGTTCGTGCTATTTTTTTTGTTTCAGCAATTCTTCAACTGTGATGTCCAAGGCTTCAGCCAGGGCAACAACTTCATAATCCTGAACAAGGCGATATTGGCCTTCAAGACGGGATAAACTTGTTGGACTGATGTCCATGCCCAGCGTCTGCAGTCTGGCAAGAAAGTCCTTTTGTTTCATATGCTTGGCTTGACGCAATGCGACGACTTTATTGCCAATGATATTTTTATTACCCGGCGGACGTTTTCTCGGCTTCATATTTTATTGCCTTTCTCGCGATTATTAATATTGATTTTATTCCAAAAAATAGTTGAAATAATGCGAAAATCGCAGTAAAATATAAAATAATACGAAAATCGCAGTAAAAATTATTGTATCTTATTCTGGAGGATGAATGAAATATAAAATTGAAAAGAAACTTAAAAGAGAACGGCAAAAGCTCAACCGGCTTGTCGACGAGGCGCTCGAAAACGGTACGCCGATAAAAGAAACGCGCGAAATCATGGATCAATGCAAGAAGATCAAGCGGCTGGTGCTCATACAAAAGCTCGACAATTTGCTCGAGGACGAGGATGCGCTAAGGGAAAAGCTATGGGCGGACGCGCTGTATGTGTGGATGGAGAAAGACGGGGGTGAGGGGTAATGAGGTCAATATTATTACTTATTCTTATAAATATTTTTTTAAATTAATTATCATATCTTGGATACCCTGTTCAGCTAGCTCCTGTTTTAAATCATGATATTCACAAATATTATCTATTTTTATTTCCAATTGAGGCTCAAGGTTATCAGGTTCTAATAAAATTAGAAAGTCAAATATTTTACTTGGTATCCTAACAATTTTTTTCCTATCATTTCCATTATACATGTCAGCTATTGCTTCAATTGTTTCTTTAGAAAGCCCTTCTTTTGTTCTATATGATGATAAATGAGAAACGCCCGTATTAAAAATATTCATAATACTTTGTATGTTTTTATTATTATATACATACTTACTATTATTATCCTTAATTTTTTCATAACAAACAAAACTATTGTTTTTAAGTACATCTTTTTTTATTATTCTGGAAATTATTATATCATTATCATTTCGGCTTGTATTTGAAAAAAATCCAATAAGATTTCGTGTATGATGTTGATGACTCTCGAGAATAAGATTTTTTGCAATATGATGATTTATTTTTTTATCAAAACATAAATATACTAAATTATTCTTACTACGGAGATAATAATTATTTATCAAATAACATGTTTGGAAATACATTTGAAATTCATAAATTATATGTTCAAAGGTATTATTTTTTTTGTTATCGCACATTAATTGAACACCTGCTCCTCTTTTAAAATCCTTCTTACTAAGAATACACAGCATTTTCAGGATGGGATTCCAAAGGGATGAATCCCTTTGGCGGGAGTGCGAGGGCAGAGCCCTCGCCCCATGCAGAGCCCCTGAATTACATTCCCTTATCCCACACTTATCTTCAATTCATCACCTTCCACATCAATCCTCACCGTCTGCCCGTCGGCAAGCGCGCCGCCGATGATCCGCCTGCCGATCTCGGTCTCGATGGTGCGCTGGAGGTAGCGCTTGACGGGCCGCGCGCCGTATACCGGCGTGTACGCCCTGTCGGCGATCAGGCTTTTTGCCTCGTCCGTCACGTTCATCGTGATACGCCTGTCGTCGAGCCGCTTTTGTATCTCTGAGAGGCTGAGCCCGATGATCTTGATGATATCGTCTTTCCCCAGCGCACGGAACAGCACGATGTCGTCGACGCGGTTGAGAAACTCGGGCCGGAAGTGGAGATTGAGGTCGCCCAATACGCGCACGCGCACGCTATCGTCGATCTCGCCCGTTTCGTCGATGCCGGAGAGCAGATAATCGCTGCCGATGTTGCTCGTCATGATGACGACGGTGTTCTTGAAGTTGACGACGCGCCCCTGACTGTCGGTCAGACGCCCGTCGTCGAGGAGCTGCAGCAGCACGTTGAACACGTCGTGATGCGCCTTCTCGATCTCGTCGAAGAGTATCACGCAGTACGGCTTGCGCCGCACGGCCTCGGTCAGCTGCCCGCCTTCCTCGTACCCCACGTATCCCGGCGGCGCGCCGATCAGCCTGGCGACGGCGTGTTTCTCCATGTACTCGGACATGTCGATCCGCACCATGTTCTCGTCGCTGTCGAACAGCGCTTCGGCCACCGCGCGCGCCAGCTCCGTCTTGCCGACGCCCGTGGGGCCTAAGAATATGAACGAACCGATGGGGCGCCCCGGGTCTTTGAGGCCGGAGCGCGCGCGTATCACCGCGTCGCTGACCGAGCGCACCGCTTCGTCCTGGCCGATCACGCGCTTGTGCAGTATATCCTCGAGGTGCAGCAGCTTATCTTTTTCCTGCTCGACGAGCTTGCTGACAGGGATACCCGTCCACCGCGACACGATCTCCGCCACTTCTTCTTCGGTGACTTCCTCCTTGACGAGCTCGTTGGTGCTCTTCGCACCGTGCGCCTGTTCGGCCTCAAGCTGCTTCTCGAGACCGGGCAGCTCGCCGTATTCAAGCTTGGCCGCCGTCTCCAAATCGTACTGCCGCTTGGCTTCGTCGATCTTGCGCCGCACGTCCTCGATCTGCTGCTTTAAGTCTTTCTCGCGCGTTAAGGCCACCTTCTCGAGCTCCCACTGCGCTTTGAGCTTGTCGGCCTTTTCTTTCTGTACCGACAGCTCTTTTTCGAGCGTCTCGAGGCGCGCCTTGCTGGCGGCGTCCTTTTCTTTCTTCAACGCCTGCCGCTCGATCTCGAGCTGCATCACACGCCGCGATATCTCGTCGATCTCGGCCGGCATGCTGTCGATCTCGGTGCGTATCATCGCCGCCGCCTCGTCCATCAGGTCGATCGCCTTGTCGGGCAGAAACCTGTCGGAGATGTAGCGGTTGGAGAGCACCGCGCACGCGATCAGCGCGTTGTCGGTGATCCTGACGCCGTGATGTATCTCGAAGCGCTCTTTGAGGCCCCGCAGTATCGATATCGTATCCTCGACGGTCGGCTGGTCGACGAGTATAGGCTGGAACCGCCGCTCGAGTGCCGCGTCTTTTTCGATGTACTTGCGGTACTCGTCGAGCGTCGTCGCGCCGATACAGTGCAGCTCGCCCCGCGCCAGCATCGGTTTTAGTATGTTGCCCGCGTCCATCGCGCCCTCGGCTTTGCCCGCGCCCACGATGTTGTGCAGCTCGTCGATGAACAGTATGATCTGCCCGTCGCTCTTGTTGACGTCGTTCAGCACGGCCTTGAGGCGTTCCTCGAACTCGCCGCGGTATTTGGCGCCCGCGATCAGCGCACCCAGGTCGAGCGCGAATATCGTCTTGCCTTTGAGGCCTTCGGGCACGTCGCCCTCCAAAATCCGCTGCGCCAGCCCCTCGACAACGGCCGTTTTGCCGACGCCCGGCTCGCCGATCAGCACCGGATTGTTCTTGGTGCGCCGCGACAGTATGCGTATGGCGCGCCGTATCTCGGCGTCGCGTCCGATGACGGGGTCGATCTTGCCCTGCCTTGCCAGCTCCACCAGGTCGCGGCCGAAGCGCTTTAGCGAATCGTACGTCTCCTCGGGGTTTTGCGACGTGACGCGCTGGCCGCCGCGTACCTTTTGCAGCGCTTCCATGAAGTTCTCGAGCGTGATGCCGTATTTTTTGAACACGGCTGCGGACGGCGTGCCCCTTTCTTTCAGCAGCGCAATGAACAGGTGTTCCGCGCCGGTGTATTCATCCTTGAAGCACCCCGCCTCGTCCTGCGCCTTCACGAGCAGTTCGGAGAGGCGTCTGCCCGCGTATACCGACGCCGAAGCGCCCTGCACCTTTGGCAGCTTCTCCAGTTCGGCTTCCACGCTGCGCACGTATTGCGCGGTGTCGATGCCCATATATCCGAGCAGCTTGGGGATCAGCCCGTCCTGCTGCGTTGCCAGCGCGTAGTGCAGGTGTTCGCCGCCGATCTGCTGATGCCCCAGCCGTATTCCCGTTTCCTGCGCCGCGCCCACTGCGGCCATCGCTTTTTCCGTTAATCTATCCAGTTCCATTTTTAAACCCTCCTTGTGCCTTATTCTCCGTAATTCTTCCATATTACGCTAATTTGTTGCGTTGAACTCATTTTGTGCTGAGTGGTATAATACCCTCACGACCATCAACTGCTGAAAACCGGAGGATATCATGAAAGCAGCCATTTTCTCTGAGCCGATTTCACCGCAGACTACCCGTATCGTTTACATTGATCTGCTCAGGATCGTTGCCTGTATGGCAGTCATTATGCTGCACGTTTCCGCGGACAACTGGTATTCGCTCGATCCCGCCAGTTTCAACTGGCAGGTGTTGAATGCCTACGACAGCATCGCCCGTTTCTGCGTCCCCGTATTCTTTATGATCAGCGGAACTTTCTTCCTCAACCCGGACAGAAAGCTGCCGCTGAAGGTTCTATATAAAAAAAATATATTGCGCATTGTTGTCGCATACCTGTTCTGGTCCCTCCTGTATGCGGTAAAAGAATACCTGATCTCGGGAGAGGTGCTTGCGCTACCCGACGCGATCATCTTTATCCTTGTTACAACGGCTGAAAGCCACTATCACCTCTGGTTCCTGCCCGTTTTAACCGGGCTGTATATCATCACGCCACTGCTCAGACAATTAACCGGCAAACCCGAAGTCGAAAAGTATTTTCTGATACTATTCTTCATTTTCGGCATCAGTTTACCCACATTGCTGCTGTTCGAGCTTCCCTATACCTGGATACTGCAGACCGTCGTCGTCATGGAGGTGGTTACCGGGTACGCCGGATATTTTGTGTTAGGGCGCTACCTGTATACGCACGGCGTATCAAAACGGTTTCGCCTGACGGCCTATGCCCTGGGCGTTCTCGGTATACTTGCCTGTATCGTGGTCAGCGCGGTCTATTCGCTGCAGGCGCATGAGCCGGTTGCAAAGCTGTATGAGAACAACTTACTGACCACTTTTTTCCCGGCTGCGGCGATCTTCCTGTTTTTCAAGTACTGCGTGTCCGGATGGCGCTGGGTGATCCGGCATCAGCGCTTGATACAGAGCTTGTCGTCCTGCACTTTCGGCGCGTATCTGATCCACGACTTTTTTCTGAGCGCATTATACAACGCCGGGGTTCATTCGCTTGCATTCAACACCATTGCTGCCGTTCCGCTGGTGACGTTAGCCATCTTTATTCTGAGCATGGGATCTGCCTGGTTGATTCGCAGAATCCCGGTTATTCACAGGTATATCACCTGAAACGAAGGCGCCGATTTTATCTGTTAAACAGCGGAGGCAATTCCCCTCATACCCTTTGGAACCTTCCCCTCGAGGGGAAGGCGTTTTACACCCTATACATGCCCTGTGGGGCACACGAGCAGCATTGGGTTCCTTACTTCACCGTATCCTTCAGCTTCTCATAGAGCTTCTTCTGCTCCGAGGTGAGGCGCGCGGGGTTGACGATGCGCACCCGTATGTACAGGTCGCCGCGCTTGCCGCTGCGCACGGGATAACCCTTGCCCGCGACGCGTATCTTGCTGCCCGACTGCACGCCTGCGGGGATGCTGACCGCGATGCGCCCGTCGAGCGTTTCCACCGGCACTTTTCCGCCGAGCGCCGCGTCCCACGGATAAACGTCGGCCGTCGTGACGAGGTCGTTGCCCTCCGGTGCATACCGCGTGCTTTTGACAAACCGCACGATCAGGCGCAGGTCGCCGCTCCTGCCGCCGCCGGAGCCGGGATGGCCCTGGCCTTTCAGGCGTATCTTTTCACCGTCGCGCACGCCTTTGGGTATCTTGAACGTGAAGATCTTGGTGCCGCGCTGTGTCTGCAGCGCAATGCGCTTCTCGAGGCCCGCCGCGCCCTCCTCGGGCGTGATCTCGATCTCGGCCTCGATGTGCTCTCCGTCATAGACGAGGTGCGCACGGCTGCTGCTTCTGGTGGAGCCGAAGAGGTCCTCCATATCAAAACCGCCGCCGAAGAACATGTTGAAGAAATCGCTGTGGTCGGCTGCTTCTCTGTACTCATATTGCACGTTCCCATTATAGCCGTACTGTGACGGGTCAAAATCGTATCCATTCCTGAACTGCGTCTCGCTGCCGAAGTTGTCGTATTTGCTGCGCTTCTCGGCGTCGCCCAAAACCTCATAGGCCTCGCCGATTTCTTTGAACTTGTCCTCGGCTTTTTTGTCGCCCTTGTTCTTGTCCGGATGAAACTCTTTGGCGAGCTTGCGGTACGCCTTTTTTATGTCTTCCTGCGACGCCGATTTGTCGACGCCCAGTATGCTGTAATAATCTTTATACTGCATAAAATCCCTTCTTTCAAGCTGCGCCAGGAGCGCGCAGCATCAACAATCCAATAACTTTGTCTTTCTTTGACCTTTAGTAATATCATAAACCTAATTGTGAAAAATTGCAATATAAATTTATGAATTTTTTATCAAGTTTTTCTTATTGCAGCTCACTTTTATTGGCTGATTGGATATAGACAGAATTAAAAAATGTATAAAATTACGACACTATTTTTCGGGTGTATTTTTTTATGATAGATGAAATTTTTTGTCTAAGGCGAGGGTGTGCATAAAACAATATAATACACTCATAAAGTAAAAATAGATCGGTTAAAGTACAAAGGGAGGGGTTTATATGGGTCAAAGGAGTGTGGGAGACAGTCTGAAAAGCTTTGGCATAAAAAGAACGCTGGCATATCTTAATGCGGACCCGGAAAAAAACATACCAAAACTCGTGGACTGGCTGATAAAGATCGATAAAGAAGAAAAGTATGTTGGCGCACAGGCCAAAGTTATCAAAGACGCGGTGTCCGATCCAAACAACAACTGGTTCCGGCTGATAAAGAGTCTTTGGGTCGATATCGATGACGATGTCAGAAAAAAGGCATTTGAGAATTTTGTCATCAACAGTTCTGTGGTCGGGGCGAAACAGCAAAAAAAGGCGCGGGAGAAAGGCGGGCATAACGTGCCGTGGGCGATTTTGATGGACCCGACATCCGCGTGCAATCTTCATTGCATCGGCTGTTGGGCGGCCGAATACGGCAATAAGCTGAATATGGGCTATGATACGCTTGACAGTATCATCAGCCAGGGTAAAGAACTTGGCGTTTATTTCTACCTGTATTCGGGCGGAGAGCCGCTGGTACGAAAGAAGGACATCGTCAGGCTCTGCGAAAAGCATAGCGACTGCATGTTTCTTGCTTTTACGAACGGCACATTGATCGACGGGGCATTTGCAAACGACATGCTGCGTGTCAGGAACTTTATACCGGCGATCAGCGTTGAGGGGTTTGAGCAAGCAACCGATTCGCGCAGAGGCCAAGGCACATACAAAGCGCTCACAAGGGGCATGGAGATATTAAAAGAAAAGAAGCTGCCGTTTGGTATATCCTGCTGTTATACCAGCCGGAATGTGGATTGCATCGGCAGCGATGAATTCTTTGACGATATGATCGGCAGGGGCGCGAAATTTGCGTGGATGTTTACATACATACCTGTTGGAGCGGATGCCGTACCGGAGCTGATGGTCAGCGCTGAGCAGCGTGCTTTTATGTACTGCCAGTTGCGCGCGTTCCGTCAGACAAAGCCGATATTCACGATGGATTTCTGGAACGACGGAGAGTTTGCGGGCGGGTGTATTGCGGGCGGACGCCGTTATCTGCACATCAACGCGAACGGCGATATCGAGCCCTGCGCGTTCATCCATTATTCGGACAGCAACATTCACGAAAAGACATTGCTCGAAGCGCTGGAGTCGCCGCTCTTCATGCAGTACCATCAAAATCAGCCTTTTAACGACAACATGCTGCGCCCGTGCCCGCTTCTGGATAATCAGGGGCGTCTGGCGGACATGGTTGAGAAATCGGGCGCCAGGTCAACCGAACTGATAAATCCCGAAGACGCACGTGTGCTGTGCGCGAAATGCAAAAAGGCGGCGGATGCCTGGGCGGTTGCCGCGGATCAGCTTTGGGGCAAAGTGCCCCGGCTGGCGAAAGAAAAGGCGGCAAAGCGCGCAATAATCTGATATCGATAATCATTTGGCACAAGCCGGTAAGTTACGGCAATCCATCTAAACATAGGGGCATGGGTTCAATATAAAACGCCTGTCCCTGGCATATGTTATTTTTGTTCTGCACGGTTGTTATAAGATCAAATCTCTTTTATAATGCGCTCGGCAGTGTCAAATATATCCGCTGTATATTTTGCCGCGTTTTCAGCATCATTTTTTTTAATGCTTTCATATATCTTTGAAAGAAGCTGTTTCGATCTTTCGGCCACGCCTTTTTGCGAATAGAAATATCGGATGATGTTCTTGCTGACGGGCTCGAACGATTTGTCGAGCAGCGTATAAACGGTGTTGTGTGTCGAAAGGGCGATGCGGTGATGAAACAGAAAATTGAGCTCTGTCAGCCGATCAAGATCATCTTCGGCGAATATTTTATGGCGCAGCTTTTTCATCTCGTCAAGATCTGGTTCAGTACGGCTTTTCGCGGCGAGATAAGCGCAGCGGCTTTCCAGCTGCCTTTTGACTTCGATCATATCCAGAAAAAGAGGCTCGTTGATCTTGCCGTCCGAATAGTTCATCAACAGCTCAAGCGCGCATATCGTGCCGTCCTCTTCGAATTTTGAGACGAAAGTGCCTATGCGCGGCACGATCCTGAGCAGCCCTTTTGCGGACAGCTCCACGATGCCGGCGTTGACGATGCCTCTGCTGATGCCGAGGGCAGAGGAAAGGTCGCGCTCGGAAGGAAGACGCTGGCCTTCCTTTAATTCGCCGGATATGATCATGCGCTGCATCTCTTTGATGAACTGCTGCTTTAAAGTGTCTTTGTTCAGCTTTGCAAATTTATCTGTCATGGTTTGTACCTTCTGATTCATATTATTTATATACAATACTGTAAATACGGATTTTTTTCAATGTTTGGCAGATATATATTGAATAACAAAGCGAAACTGAGTATAATATAACTGGTTGGTGGCTATACCACAGGCAGAAGGAGGGGTTTTATGAGCGGATATGATTTTACACGCAGCTACGACGCGGTCGTTGTGGGTGCGGGGAACGGCGGCCTGGTATCCGGTGTGGTGCTGGCAAGAAGCGGCCTAACAACGCTGGTGCTTGAAAAACATAACATACCGGGCGGATTTGCTTCCAGCTTTGTACGCGGGCGTTTCGAGTTTGAAACGGCGCTGCATGTGCTGGCGGACTATGGGCATGAAGGAGACCGGGGCAATCTCGGCCGGTTTTTCGATGAGATCGGCCTGGATGTCGCGTACATGGAAGTGCCCGAGGCATACCGGCTGATCACGACAAAAGACCCGGAAGGCAATCTCGACGTTGTGATGCCGATGGGCGTCGAGGCGTATATCGACAAGATGGAGGAATATGTGCCGGGCTCGAGAGAATCTGTGACCAAATACATTGAACTCTCAAAAGAAGTGTATGAAGCCATGCAGTATCTTGGCAAGAACAAAGGCAACGTCGACAGAAAAGAGCTTCTCGACAAATACGGCAATTTTGTCAGGACGTGCGCTTATTCACAGCAGCAGGTGCTTGATGCCCTCAAGATGCCGAAGAAAGCGCAACGGATATTGAACGCATACTGGACGTATCTCGCTGTCGAGATGGAGCGTATCAACTTCACGATATTCGGCGTGATGATATACGCGCTGCTTGAGAAGAGCGCGTTTATACCAAAGCTGCGTTCCTACGAGATATCCATGGCGCTCGACCGGAAGATCAAAGAGTACGGCGGCGAGATCGAATACAACACGAAAGTGGAGCAGATATTGGTGGAAGACGGCAGGGTTGTCGGCGTCAAGACGCAGCAAGGCGAATACATCAAAACGGACTTTGTCATCGCCAACGCGTCGGATCATACGGTGTATGCCAATCTGATCTATCCGAAATCGGAGGTGCCCAAGATGGGTTATCAGATGTGCAACGCAAGAAAGATGGGCCCCGGCGGTGTTGTCGTCTACCTTGGGCTCAACAAGAGCGCGGAGGAGCTTGGTATCACGGAATACGAATATCTGATATACGACAGCATGAACACAAAAGACTGTTATGACGCATTCTTTACGCGCAGCAAGACAAAGGCACAGGCGACGGCGTGTATCAACAAGGTCATCCCCGACTGTTCGCCGCCCGGCACATGCATCATATCGTTTACCGTGCTCAACGACGGGTATAGTTGGGCGGATGTCAAGCCGGAGGATTATTTCGAGGAGAAGACGCGCATCGCCCAGGATATCATCGACGAGTTTGAGGCGGCGACGGGTGTCAACATCAAAGACAGCATAGAGGAGATCGAGATCGCGACGCCCGAGACATTCGCGAACTTCAACTGTAAATATAACGGCAGCATATACGGTTACGAGATCGAGCCGTGGGATTCGATCATTCCAAAGACGATGACGATAGACGACGCGGACGAAAACCCGATTCACGGCCTGCGGCTGGTCGGCGGTTTT
>JAQTSP010000180.1 GCA_028711205.1 Eubacteriales bacterium
GAATATGATCCGCTAAGCGTAATGGTATACGTATCACCAGGTTTAGCACTTGATGGAATTGATACGGTGATTGAAGCACTGCCGGATAAAGATTCATTTAACAGTCCGCTAGCATTATCATTGAAAGTGGCAGTTTGTCCTAAACCTTCGATTTTACCTAGCAAGTCACCGGCCGAATAACTTGCCTGGCCTGTATATGTATATGATTTCCCTGCTTGAACTTCGCCTGAGCCTGAAATTGATGCCCCTGCAAACGCCGTGACGATACCCACCGTTGAAACGATGAGCACCATGACAATCAGTAATGTAATAATTTTTTTCATATCAATCTCCCCAATTCATATTAGCGGCCGCGCAGACTTTTTGTCTGTCTTTATAAGCGGCGCGCGCCGTTATTTATCTCCGGTAAACTCATGCGTTTACCCGTTATATCACACGCGGTGCGAAACACGCGCGGTTTACTGTGATCAGTACCACACCCGCATGCCGTGGCTGAACATCTCGTCATACCATCCGTCGAATTTGCATATGATGACGCAGCCATAGCTCGACGACGCGTGGATGTGGTATCCGTTGCCGAGGTATATGCCGATATGGCCGATGTGGTCGCCGTCGTTCGGGTCGTCCGAGTAATAGAACATCAGGTCGCCCGGCTGCAGGTGTTCCCTGTCGACGTACTGCCAGCTTGGCCAATGGCTGTAGGTGTTGGCCGTGGCGCGGTATACGGAGTACCCGACCTGCGTCAGGCAGTAATATACATAACCGGAGCAGTCAAACCCGTCGGGGCCTTCCGCGCTCCAGACATACGGCTTGCCCTGCTGCGCCAGTGCGACGTCAAGAAACGCGCGTATCCGCGCATCCGATACCGCGGGCAGACTGGGCACAAAGCCGCCGATAGACTTGAGCCCAAGAATGTCAAGGCGTATCAGCGTGTAGTCGGTGATGGAGACGATGCCGTCGCCGCTCGTGTCGCCCGCCGTCAGGAACACGTTCTGAAGGCTTTTGAGCCCCAGTATGTGGAGGCGCGTCAGCGTATAGTCGGTGATGGATATCATGCCGTCGCCGTTGGTGTCGCCGTTCACGATGACCGTCAGTTCGTCCCGCACGGTGCCGCCGATGATGAGTTTGACCTTCATGCCCGTACCGACGCGTTCGCCGTCATACACGGCGCCGTCAAGGTCATAGATGACGATGTTTTCGGGATCGTTGCCGAAGTTTGCCTTCAGCTGCCCCGGCGACGTCAGTTTTGCGACACCCGTGAGATAGCCGCTGTCGATCGTATAGGCGGACGTCTCGAGGTCGGGCGATTTGACCGCGACATCGCATGTGTCCGTATAGCCGCCGTCCTGTGTGGTGACGGTGACCGTTGCCGTGCCGACGGATACCGCGGTCACCGCGCCGTCCGCGACGGTCGCCACGCTTTCGCCGTCTGAGGCCCATGTTGTGTTTTGATTGGCCGCGTCGGCGGGGTTGAATATCGCTGTCAGCGTTGCCGTATCACCCGTGCAAAGCGTGAGCGACGATATGTCCAGAGAAACGCCGTCCACCGGTATCGCTTTCTGCGGAGAATAGACCACGGTGCATCCTGCGTCTGTCAGCGCCTGTATGTCGGCCATGTCGCCGCTGCCCCCGGTGATATCGAGATAGTTGCTCGATACGTCGAGGTCTGTCAGCGTCAGGCCCACAAGCGGCGCGATGCTGCGTATCCGGTTATCGGCAAGGCCGAGCACGCTGATACCGGCGGCGTGTTCCATGCCGGCCAGGTCGGTGATGCCGAGGCCGCCGAGTGAAAGTGTTCCCTCCAGCGCCGAGAGCTCTCCTTCGGTGATCTCGCTGTCGCCGCTTGTGTCCGCGCCGGCGTCCAAAAGCGCCTGCTTGAGCACGGCGTCGGAAAAAACGATGATATCATTTTCTTCGGCGAATACGACGGGTATGTTGAGCGCGCTGAACGCGAGTACCGCCGTCAATATGACAGACACAGCCGTTTTTTTATAATGTTTTTTTCTTTTCATACCCTACCCTGTTTATACAAGAATTTAAGTACACATATATTCTCATATATCATCCAAGTTTTGTCAACATATACAGCGAAAAAGCGTTCACTTTTTAATGAATGCTCTTCAAGCCCAGTATATCCAGCCGGATCAGCGTATAATCGGTGATGCTGATCTGTTCGTCGTTGTTCACGTCCGCAGCGGCAATATACAAACCCTCCAAAGATTTTAAACCAAGTATATCAAGCCTGACCAGTGTATAGTCGGTGATGCTGATGATACCGTCGCCGTTCGCGTCACCCGGAACGATGATGCCTAGCGCGTCTTTTTCATCCGTGCCGACGAATAGCTTTGCCGTCATGCCCGTACCCACAGAGCCGCCTGTATATGCCGCGCCCTGCTGGTCATAGATGGTCACGCTGCCGCTCTCGTAATAGAGGTTGGATACAAGAGAAGCCGGCGTTGTTCCGTCTGCAACGCCATCGAGAAGCGCGTTCTCCCTGTCGATGGTATAAGTTTGCGAGAAAATGACGGTATCAAGGCCCACATAATACGCGTACACATACGCCGTCTGGCCGCCGAAGTCGATCTGATGCCATTCCGCCGTGACGTAAGGCGATGTGACCTCGACGCGCGCGCCCGCGGCCAGCGTGCCGATCAGCGTGTGGCTGGTGCTGGGGTCGCTTCTGACGTTTACGGCGACCGAGCAGTTTATGATCGTCGCGTTCGTGTTGCCGGGTGCTTCGATCGGCGTCAGCTCGGGTTTATCGATGTCCAGAGTTTCGATCGCGGTACCGGGATAGTAGAAAGCGAGTATCTGGTTATAATAACGCACCGACTCATCGCCGCTGTTCGCACGCTGCTGTGCGCCCCGCTGGCTCATGCCGCAGCCGTGCCCGTAACGTTTCTGATAAATCCACCAGCCGGCCACAGCCTCGCCGTCCATTTCCGCCTCGATCAGAAAAATACAAAGGCTTGTGTTATTGAACACAAGATATGATGTGTTACCGTTTGCCCCGTCAAAATACCTGAGGTCGAACGTCAAGTCTTCGACGGTCACAGGCGTTTCGCCTACCATGACAGAGAAATCGCCGGTTGCCATAATAAAGTCGACGCAGTCGTTGACGCCGGATTTCGGCAGGCGGCTGTGGTCTTCACTGCCGCTTGCGCTGACGTCGTACGTATGCGCATAAAGATCGAGAACGCCGGTCAGCTCAAAATCGTTGACTGACGTCACCCCATAGCCGCTCAGTTTTCCGCTGTTCACCATGGACTGCTTGATATACAAAACGGCATTGGTTTTGTTCGGTGTGCCGGTAACGTTGTCGTCAGTGGTGATATCGTCGATACTGTCAAACGACACCGGAAAAAACACGCCCTCGTAAAGGCTTGACGGGTTGGCGGCATCGTAAGGGTCTTCGGTTATCACAAAATAGTCGAGGTCATATCCGCCGCCCCAGCGGTGATAGGGGATATCGGTATATCCGCCGTTGGATGCGCTGTAGTATGTGCACACAACGCTGCCGCTGTACGTTAATATCTGCTTTGATGTGCCCTCAACCGCGGCGATTGCGTTGGCATATGCGGCGTTATACCCGTGATAGACCTGGTTGGCGGATGTATCCAGCAAATCGTATGTTCCGGTGCCGTTCATGCACCGAATCGCGTAAGAGCGTGCGGCGACCGCCTGCGCTTTGAGCGCCTCGATCGGCCACGAATCGCTCATCTCGTACGGTACGACGCCGTAGAGGTATTCCTCCAGATAGACGTGGTTGATAACGGTGATGCTGCCGTCGCTGATGATGAACTCCATGTCGCCAAGATAGCTGCAGTCGCCGTAATTTGCATTGTTCAGCCAGATAAAGTTATTGAGACCTGCGGTCGGGGCATGCTGAATGAGCTTTATCGCAGAGCCGCTGTATAAAAGCGTATCGCCGAGATACAGCTTCAGTACGCCGCTTTCGAGCTTGACGGTATACGACTGCCGCAAGAGCGTGATATTTCCATCCTGTGCGACACTGTAGTTGCCGTCGAGATATACATTGATGCTTGCCGGCGTGCCGACAGACAGCTTGACCCGGATGATATCGTAGCTGACATCCGCAAGCGCGGCGGCCGGCGCGATGGCAAGTGACAGCAATATGACGGATAATATGATGACGAACACTTTGCGAACCATTCAGCGTCTCCTAAACATAATGAACATCCATATCCCATACCGCTTATTGCAGCGCGAAGCGGCAGGCTGGTGTAAAATAACAAATCGTTGATAATTGTAACAATCACGCAATATAAACGTAATATTTTGTACACTTTAACTTATAACATATTTAACACAGATTGTATATATTGAAACAGAAAAAACATGAAGAAATTTCTGGTCACGGTCGTTTATTATCGGAAAAAAGAATATATGTGCGCTTGTTTTGTTTGAAATTGCTTTTCAGAACAGATTGCGATATACTGAAAAAAAAGCTGTACCGGAGGAAAAAGCGTGAACGATCCGCTGCCATTTCAGCTGTTGCTGCAACTGTTTTTGATACTGCTCAACGCGTTTTTCGCGTGTACCGAGATCGCGGTGCTGTCTTTGAACGAGGCCAAATGCGCGAGAGCCGCGAAGGCCGGCGATAAAGGCGCGAAATATGTGGTGCGCCTGACCAGCAAGCCTGCGCATTTTCTGGCCACGATACAGGTGGGCATCACGCTGGCGGGCTTTCTTGCCAGCGCGTTCGCGGCACGGAATTTCTCGGACAGGCTTGTGAACTGGATGATCGGCCTTGGCTCAAAGATAAACCCGGATACGCTGAATACGATATCCGTTATCGTGATCACGCTTGTTTTGTCATATCTGACGCTGGTGCTTGGCGAGCTTGTCCCC